>JBAVQC010000001.1:0-3370 GCA_049693715.1 Acidobacteriaceae bacterium
GCTTTAATCCGTGTCGAGTCAATCGCTACCCGGCCTAGCTTGCCCAAACCCAACTTGCGCGCCATCTCCAGTACCTGCGTAAACGCGTCGTTCAGCGCCAGCGCGTGACGACGTCGAAACGCGCTCAGTGCCCAGTTGTCCACCCGCGCGCCACCGGCCAGATAACGTAGCGCAAGATCTTCCACCAGCCGCTGCGATAAGCGCCGCGCCGAAGTCATCCCCGTCGCGTACGCATACAGCCAGACACTCAGCATCAGCTCCGGCGCATACAACATGCCCCCTTCATGGCTGTAACTCTTGGTAAATGCCTTCAGGTCAAGCTGGCCCACTACCTTGCGCATAAAAAAACAAAGATGGTCCGGTCCCAGTTCCTCCCCTACGTGCGGGGGAACCAGATACCCTTGTTCGGGTGAATATGGATGAAAACGTGACATGAAACCTTATCACCTGACAAACTCAAAAATACAAGTCACCAAGGCGGTTCTCACGCAGACTCTTTAGCCCCCCCTTTCGAGTTGGAAGGGGATGGGAAAGACTCCTTCTTCCAGCGATGCAGGATGGTCTTCCCCCCGGGCGGCAGAGCCGGTGTCCGGTTATTTGTGACGCCAAGTTGTCAAAGACCTGCCCGTCGTAAGAGGACGCCTGGGCGCACTCCTGCTCAACACGCGATCCTCTGCTTACTCTGCGGATCCCTCGCTTAGCGAAGGAACACAGACTGGAAGGCGTGGTCTTAGTTTTGTCTGGCTATGAGCAGCTTACGAAAGCCGAGAAAGAATGCAGCCGTAAGCGCGGAAAACGCTCTCAGCACTCGTGTTTTGTGTAAGCTGGTTGCGGCGGCACGGAACCCGTGGTTCGGTACAAAGCCGATCAGCGCCGTCCGAGTTGAGGCGACGCTGGAGTATGAATTCTTACCTCCACATTAGTACGGTTTTCCGAAAGCGTCGAGAGACTCTTAGGATTTATTTTGCAGTTAGGGCCCGTGCCCTACTTGCCACTGCTGCTTGGACGCAATCACCGGCTAAGGATGGAGCTTATAGAGCGTAAGGTGGTGGCCTGCGACAAGAGCCAACACGGACCCGTTCGGCGAAAGGGCAAAGGCGTTGCTGGAGTGTTCGGCATCAGACAAAGGAATGGAGGCGAGGAGAGCCCCATCTTCGCTTCCGAAGACTTCGATCCTTTGCGTCTTGATCATGCTAAAGCGGAAGACGCGGCCTTGATCCCAATCGCCCGCTATGCGAGTGAGCATCAGCGCGACTGTGGCGGATGCGCTCGAACCTGTTACCGACGACGGGGAATCCTGACGAGTGGATGTTTGGTCGATCACGGGTAAACCATTCTCGCGTGTCAGAACTGTGCGCATCGTCTTGCCTGAGGGGTCGCAGGTGGTAGCGGCAAGAAGATCCGGTGAGGTATTGTCCAGAACCGGGAAACAGCTGGAGCGCAGAATGCCGAGTTGTTTCTCACTGCTGCTATCCCAGGCTTTCCCAACCAGAAACCAATCCGCTCCCTCACCCTTCCGCAACTCGATCATGCCGCCATCGAGAAGAATCGGTGTGGGCACGAAGTTGCTCGAAGTTCCGAGCGTCCTAGTCGGCTTCAAATTGCGGTCAAGGAGCGACCACCGCACCTCCTCTTGCGGCCCGCGCACGAGCGTGTCCACCAGCATCTGATGGTCTTCCCAGGAATGCAATTCGCGTAGTTCTCCGATGAGGAGGTGCTCGCCATCCGGAGACGCGCGCAGGGAAGCAAGCGGCAGATCGAGCGGAAAAGAGGCAAGTTCCTGCAGGCCCGGGCCATACAGCTTCAGAAAGCGGCCTTCGTGCACAAGCAAATTGCGACCAAAGGGCCAGACGTAGACATTGTGGTCTTCAATGATCCACTGCTCCATGCGATCGACAGACCGCGTCGCGGTGTTGAAAAGAATTGCGCGCACCTGCTGTGGGTTATCTGTAGGCCGTTCGTCCTTGGTATGCCTCAGCAATTCATGGGTGGGGAACGTAACGAGTACCTCTCCATTGCTGAGGAAGTGGACAGTCGTCCTCTGTTCCAGCCGGGACACCTCGCGGTCGGACTCGGATCTCATGCCAAGCGGTGAAAGGTCGAGTGGGTCGCCCGCACGCTGAAAGCCAAATGGCGGTGCGCCGAGAGGCGCAGGGTACAACGTACAGCTGCCAACACGGCAAGTACCAATAAAGGGATCTGGAGAACGCAGGACTTTGGGGACGGAGTGGTCTGCAACCGCCGGTACCAAGCGGACAGGCTGATTGCCCTGCCGCACGACTTGTAGGATGAAGATCGTTTTCGCGGGCAAATGAAGTGACGACTTTTCCGTCGCTATGGCGGACGCCGTGCTACCCCCGGATGGCAGAAGCAGCTTGACGTGTGGAAGATGCCAGACCTGGCCAAGGGTGACGGTCTTGGGAAGCTGCTCGGTCTTTAATGTCGTCGTATGACCAACATCAAAGGAAGTCGGCTTCGACACGTCCAAGGGGTTTAAGCTGGCAGACGAGGCAGGCCGATTCCCTCCTCCGAGGCTGGGAAAGCTGGGAAATTGTTCGACCTCCTCTTGAATTCTGGGTGCGGCGAGCAGGCTGGTAAGCACGGGTTCCAGCGGCTTTCTATCACCGCCGCACGGCGCCTCCACAATGAATGTGACCCCTTGCGTGTGCCGGTTTGTCTGCATGACCGTTTGGACGGTCGCGTGTAACAGCGCTCCCGAGGCAAGGCGACAGTCCGCCTGCTGCCAGGAAGCCATCACCTGGAGAACAAAGGAGGAACCGATCTTCAGCTGGTCGCCCGCAAGAGTTTGCGAGAGTTGCGCCTCAATCGGCGCCTCCTGAGCGCTCGCACCAGAAAGGCACGCGATCGTCATGAACGCAGCGATCCACTTGGGGAGAGAGCCGAGAGAGCAGTAAGGCATACGGAACGGGACCATTCTCTCCCCGCAAAGGTCTCGTGTCCATCCCAATAGAGAGCCCCATAGAGATCCCCATAGAACTGGCAGAGATCGCTGATCGGAACGACGAACAGTTCTTCGCTTGTCTTGATACCACCGAACAATCTGCTCTGTGGCGTCTGCTTTCGAAACTTGCAGAACATCATCAGATACGAGACGTTCCGGTTGAATGACATACCGCTGATGAAATGGCACCACGTCCCAAAAAGCACTACACCGAAAGGACAATCTCGTGAGCAAAGCATATCGGAGTGCGATGAACAATTGGGCCCCGCGTGTCGAGCTCGACTACCGTTTCAGCGATCACTTGCGGGCCCATGCCGGGGCGGGATTAACCACCATCCCACCCAACATCTGGCAGGATAACTACCTGGCCAGCAGCCTTCCCTTTGTCTTCTATCCGCGGGTCACAGC
>JBAVQC010000002.1:0-4266 GCA_049693715.1 Acidobacteriaceae bacterium
ACCGATCAGGAAATGGCCTTTGCCCGCCTCGTCCTCTCTGGAACCATGACCGACCAAGCCGCCGCCCAGGCTGCGGGCCTCAACCCCGACACCGCCGCCTACACCAAAGCCAAGCCCCGCGTCCGCGACTACATGCTCGAGCACCGAGCCGCCATGCAGCAACAACTTCTCCAGCAGGAAGCCGACCTGTCCCGGCGCACCGAAGAGCGGCTGCGTCAGGAGCAGCGCCGCGAACAAGTCCTGGACCGTCTCTGGGAACTCGCCAAAATGAGCCCCGAAATGACCCGTAACAGCATCACCGGCCAGGTCAAGGCCATCCAGATGATCGTAGCCATCGAAGGCCTCATCCCTGACCGTCGCGCCGGCTCCTCCGAGAAGAAATCCGCCCCTCCACTCCCCCCAGCGGAAATCTATCCCGCCGCGTGGCTTGGCCGCCAGCAGCAGAAGGCTATCGACCCCCAGCCAGACCCCGCACTGGCGCAGGAAGAAGACGAGCTTCGCCCCGCCGATCCCGAACCCACTCCCGTTGCGACGGCGGCCGCTCCACCGCCCCCCGCCATGCCCTTGGGCCCTGCCTATGACCGCAGCCAGTCCGTTTTCGCTAACCTCTTTCACCCTTCAGAAACCACGCCATGGACGCCCCAGGCCCCCGCGTTTGTTCCCGCTAGAGACACCAGGGTCCCGTTCTTCATAGCAAAGAACCGCTTCGGCCGGCGACGCTGAGCCAGGAAAACGGAAACCCTTGCACCCACCAATCGCCCAAAAACCACAAAAAAGATCGAATTTTATCGAATTTTACAAAACCCGGCAGTCCCCGAGACTTCCCACATTCCAGGAAACCTCTGTCCAATGTGCCGTTCCGTCCACGGAACTACCAGGGTTACGTCTCCTGGTCGGGGTGTGCTGAGGGCCTCTCGGATACGGTTTTAATAGCCGGGCAGGGCTAACCGGTATATCCGCATACTCCAACCCGAAGGCCCCTTGCGTGTCCTTGAAAATTTCCTTGACGTTATTTTCTCACTGAGTATACTCAGTATACACAGATGGATACCTCCTTCATCATTTCGCAATCTGACGGACGCCCGATGTACCTGCAGATCATGGAACAGATCAAGCAGAAGATCGCCGTGGGCGAATGGGCGCCGGGAGGAGAGATTCCTTCTATTCGCGCACTGGCGATTGCGCTTCGCGTCAGCGTCATTACTGTGAAGCGTGCCTACCTTGAATTGGAACGCGAGGGCGTGATTCTCACCCGGCATGGCAAAGGGTCATTTGTCGCTACCGATCCGGGGCTGGGTGCGCGTCTCTTTGAGCAGCAATTTGAAGAACACCTGGAACAGGTGGTGCATATCGGAGCGCTTCTGGGACTCGACAGCGATCAGATCGTTTTGCGGTTGCGCGAAACCGCAGCCCGGCACAGCGAAAACGAAGAAAGCGTGGCAAGGGAGACTGTATGAACGAACTGGCGGTTCAACTCTCGGGAGTGACCAGGGCCTATCCTCACTTCACTCTCAACAACATCGACTTGAAGTTGCCGGCAGGAAGCATCATGGGGTTCATTGGACCCAACGGAGCCGGCAAATCCACCACGATACGCATTCTGATGGGACTGGTTCATCAGGACAGGGGAGTGGTGACCGTCCTGGGCCACGCGATGCCGGAAGACCAGGCCGCCGCCAAGCGGGACATCGGCTTCGTATCGGAAGACATGCGGCTCTATGGCGCGGCCACGCTGGCATGGCACATGGAGTTCATTCGCTCCCTTTTTCCCCGCTGGGATCAGCCTTACGCTGAAACCCTGTTGAAGCGCTTCGACCTAAAGCCACAGCAGAAAGTCAAGGGCCTCTCGCATGGACAGCGCGTAAAGGCGGCCCTGCTGTTGTCTCTCGCGCGGCGTCCGCGGCTGCTGGTGCTGGATGAGCCAACCACCGGCCTCGATCCCGTCGCGCGCCGCGAAGTTCTGGGAGAATTGCTCGCGGTCCTTGCCGACGAGGAATGCACCATCCTCTTCTCTTCTCACAACACTCTCGATGTGGAACAAATTTCCGATTACATCACATTCATCGATCGCGGCCACATCGTCAGCTCCGCAGACAAAGAGACATTTCTCGATCGCTGGCGCAGGATTCGACTGGTCCTGCCCCCGTCCGCAACCGTGCCCAAGTTCCCGGGAATTGTGGAAGTAGGCGGCAGCGGCCGTTTGCCGGTGCTCACCACCGACCGCTTTGAACCTGCCATGCTTGCCGCCTGTGAGGATGCCGGTGTCGCCGTGCAGGCAGTCGACCCCATGACTCTCGAAGAGATCTTCGTTGCCAAAGTCGAAAGCCGCAGACAGGAGATGACTGCATGAACATCTCGGTTGTGAAACGACTCATTCTCAAAGACTGGTATCTGAACCGCGCCATGATCGTAGGTTCGCTGGCCGCTGGTCTAGTCACGATTGCTGTCGTCGCCGCATGCCATGGAACGCAACTGGCCCTCATATTAGGAATGATCGTGCTGGTCACGATCCTGATCGGCATCGGCGCGATGCAGATGGTCACTATCTCCAATGAACGAAAGCTGCAGACTCTCCCGTTTGTAATGACCCTGCCCATTTCTTACAAGGAATACACGGCTTCGAAGATTGTCGGCAGCCTGCTCATCTTTCTCGTGCTCTGGTCGGCACTCGTCGCCGCCATGGTCCTCAGCATCCTCTTTCTGCCTGGTTTTCCCCACGGCCTCATTCCCTTCGTGGTCATCATGTCTCTTGAGATTCTGATGAGCACGTGCCTGATCACCGCCGTAGCTATTACCACTGAATCGCACGGCTGGACCGTTGGCGTAAGCCAGGTGGGAGCGCTTTCGCTCAACCTGATTGGCTGGTCCATCGTACGCTTTCCTGAAATCGGCGGGACCATGTCCTCCCCGGCCGTTCATTGGAGCACGACCGCGACCGTCCTCATTCTTCTCGAGGTCGGGATCATCGCGGTCATGCTTGCCGCCGCGTTCCTCGTTCAGTCGCATAAGAGGGACTTCGTCTAAAGCGCTTCCAACCTGTTTGTTTATCCCCGCTCCCATACACGCTGCAAAAGCTGCGGGCGGATGGTTGCGCCTCGAACACAGCAAAAGGGGTACCACATGACACATGTAATGGAACGCGCCGAGCCGTCTGCAAGTGCAATCGGCCAAACTCGCCAGTTTTCGCTTTCCTATCTGCGAGCATTTGTAAGCGTGCTCGTCGTCGCTCACCATGCAGGGCTTGCCTATGTGTCATTCACATCTTTGTAATTTGGTTGCAATGGGCGCTGCTTCCTATCGCGCTCCCAGCCCTGTGCAAAGGGCTCGCGGTGTTTGCCGGCTCGATTGGGCTCAGTTACGTTCTGTCCGCAGGAGTGCGCCGCTCCTCGACGGTTGCACGCGTCCTATAGGGGGTCCCCATGATCTGGTTCTACAAATCTTTCTTTCCCGCCGTCTGGATCGCCTTCTTAATCTACTGGCAGATCAAGGCCGCCAATACCAAGAAAACCCAGCGCCTCGAACCGCCCGGCTCGCGCATCCTGCGCGCCCTAACCGTCCTCGTCGCGATCGTGCTCCTCTCGACAACCTGGATCCCGCTGCCCTGCCTTTACCGGCCTATCTGGCGTGTTGGATTCTGGCCCTTCTGGCTGGGAGCCGCCCTCACCGTCGGCGGCCTTCTCTTCGCCGTCTGGGCTCGTGAGCACCTCGGCCGCAATTGGAGCAGCTCCGTCAGCATTAAGCAGGATCACGAGCTGATCACCACCGGTCCGTACGCCCTCGTGCGCCACCCCATCTACACTGGCATTCTGGCCGGATTCCTCGGCCTCGCGGTCGCCATCTCCCAGGTGCGCGGGTTCGTCGTTTTCGTCCTCGTCTTCCTCGGGTTCTGGGCCAAGCTCAGCATGGAGGAGCGGTGGATGCGCTCTCAGTTTGGAGAGACGTATGCCACCTATGTCCGTCGGACAGCCGCCCTGGTGCCTTACCTCTTCTGATCGCCTGTGCCCTGATTTCCGTGAGATAGTCGATCGGATCCGACAGGCGCAATAAGTGATTTGAG
Organism: Acidobacteriaceae bacterium; assembly: GCA_049693715.1. Taxonomy (GTDB): domain Bacteria; phylum Acidobacteriota; class Terriglobia; order Terriglobales; family Acidobacteriaceae; genus PALSA-350. Next base: position 4,058 of record JBAVQC010000002.1, read on the forward strand.
AGCGATTCCTCGTCGGCACCGGTGCGGAGATCAAGGCGTCGACGGGGATCCAGTTTCCGCAAGCAGATCGCGTGATAATCACCAGCGTTATTGGCTGTCGCAGGTCACATGGTTGTTCCAGTCCGCAAAGGAGCCTTGGGGATTGTCTTGCCACGCCCAAACGTGCAGTTCGAAAAACGCCGGTAGACCGTAACGGTTCGGGGTAGCTT
>JBAVQC010000003.1:0-13735 GCA_049693715.1 Acidobacteriaceae bacterium
CGACGAACCTACCCAGAACCTGGATATCGGCAGGCAGGTTGAGCTGATTGACCTGCTGCATTTTCTCCGTGCGGAGGGCATCACCATCCTGGCCTCCATTCACGATCTGCACCTGGTGGATAAGAACTTTTCGACTGTACTGTTGCTCAGCCCGGGCCAACCTTTGGCCATCGGCACCCCGGAGCAGATGCTGAGACCCTCCATCCTGGAACGCGCCTTTCAGTGCCTGCCGGACCGGCATCCTCTACTGATTGAGCGCGCCGAGCTTTATCGGAGAGAAGCGCGATGAACCTTGAGCTACAACCAAACATAGAGGAAGTGATCGGGGCTATCGCCGCCCCGCCGGAAACGTATCTGGCCCAGGCCAGGACTCGCCTCGATTCACTTACCAAACCGCTGGGCAGCCTGGGACGCCTGGAAGATCTGGCGGCGCAATGGTTTGCCATCCGCCAGGGAAATCTCACCGCGCCCGTGAGTAAGTCGGTCTACGTGTTCGCCGCGGATCACGGCATCACCGCGGAAGGGGTAAGCGCCTACCCCGCAAAGGTGACGCAGCAGATGGTGCTCAACTTTCTTTCCGGAGGAGCCGCCGTCAATGTGCTGGCGCGGCTCAACCATGTGGAAATGAACGTGGTGGATGTGGGTGTCGACGCAGACCTGTTCGGCTACGCAGGTTTGCTTGACGGCAAAGTGCGCCGGGGCAGCAGGAACATGTTGCGGGAACCGGCCATGAGCCCGGAAGAAGTGGCCGCGGCGCTCGCGGTCGGCCTCACCATGGCCGAGGCCGCGCACACCAAAGGAAACAACCTGGTCGCGGTGGGCGAAATGGGTATCGGCAACACCACCTCGGCCAGCGTGATGACCGCGGCGCTGACTGGGATGCCGGCCGCGTTGGTCACGGGCAAAGGGGCGGGACTCGATACAGAAGGTTATGCGCGCAAATGCCGCACGGTGGAAGCGGTGGTGAAGCATCACTTTGCGCAACCCGCCGGTCCGCGCAAGATCCTTCGCTGTGCGGGCGGTCTTGAGATCGCGGCCATGACGGGCATGATGCTGGGGGCAGCGCGGCGGCAGATGGCCATCGTCATGGATGGCTTTATCTCCACGGCCGCGGCGGCGATTGCCTGCGGGCTCGCTCCGGCGGTACGGCCCTACCTGTTCGCCGGCCATCAGTCGCAGGAGCCGGGTCACCGGATACTGCTGACCCATCTGGACATCGAGCCTATCCTGGATTTGCAAATGCGCTTGGGTGAGGGCAGCGGCGCGGTTCTGGCCATGCCGGTTCTGGAAGGGGCGATGCGTCTCTACCAGGAGATGGCCACCTTCACCTCCGCCGGCATCAGCGGAGCCACTGCATGAGCTTGCGCGCTCCGCGATTCGCGATAGACATTGCGGTCGCCTTTCAATTTCTCACCCGGCTTCCGCTGCCCCCGGTGACCTTCGCGCCCGACGGCCTGGCTCGCTCGGTCAAGTTTTTCCCCATGGTCGGCCTGGTAATTGGATCGGGTGCGGCGCTGCTGGAGAAAGTGCTGGCGCCTCACCTCGGCCGTCCTGCTTCCGCCGTCGTAGTTCTGCTGTACCTGGTGCTGATTACGGGCTGTCTGCACGAAGATGGTCTTGCGGATGTGGCTGATAGTTTAGGCGGACGGAGTCCCGAACAGCGCCTGGCTATACTGCGGGACAGCCGTATCGGCGCTTACGGCGCGGCCGCCCTGGTGTTCTCATTGCTAAGCCGCGCGGTACTCCTCGCCGGGCTGCCGCTTGAGCACTTCACCGCCTACCTGATTTCCGCCCATGTGCTTTGCCGTTGGTCGACCCTGCCGCTCAGCTATTACCTCCCCCCCGCCCGCGAGAGTGAGGGCCAGGGTGCGGGCTTGGGTGCGCGCATCGCGAAGCTGACCTCTGCTTCCTCCCTTATCTTTGGGTCCGCCTTCACCATCGTCACTGTGGTGGTGGCTCTTCGTAAAGCAGCGATTGCTCCGCTGTTGTCGGCAATTGCGATTCCCCTGCTTAGCAGCTTCTTCTATGTGCGAAAGTTTGGCGGGATCACTGGCGACTGCTTTGGCGCCACCAATCAGCTTACCGAGATCGCCGTATACCTTTGCGGAGTGTGGACGCCATGAGCCGGGTGTTATTGATCCGTCATGCCGAGACGGAGATGGCTGGGCGGTTTTGCGGTCACTCCGATCCGGACCTGAATGCACAAGGGCAAGCCCAGCTCGCTCGGTTGGCTCAGGTACTGTCGAAGGAGACAATTGGGGAAATCTATAGCAGCGACCTCCGGCGTGCGCAAAGCACAGCGCAAGCGATTGCCGCCGGCAGGAACATTCCTCTGACCCTTCGTCCTGCGTTGCGGGAAATTCATTTTGGTAAGTGGGAAGGCCTCACCTGGGCAGAGATTGAGCATAGGGATCCTGCATACGCGCGTAAGTGGGTGGACGGGTATCCTCACGTGCCCGCGCCTGCAGGGGAAGGTTTTCCAGGGTTTGAAGCGCGGGTCCTTGACGAAGTGTGTCAGCTTATCGATCGCGATGCGGAGGCGATCGCAGTGGTCACCCATGCCGGGGTTCTGCGTGTGGTCTTGAGACATCTGCACGGGTGCTCGGAGCAAGACGCCTGGCAGCAAACGCAACAGTATTGTTGCGTCGTGCGCTATGAAGCAAAAGGAGAAAGCCAATGAGTATTGCAACCAAGCATGGAGATGGCGGACAAACCGGGCTTGCCGGCGGCATTCGCATTTCGAAAGCAGACCTCCGGGTGGAGGCCTATGGCTCCGTAGACGAACTGAACACCGTGCTCGGCTTCGCTCGCAGCATTTGTAAGAACGAGCAGATCGCCGCATGGACGGAGCAAATTCAGAAGACGCTGTTCCGGGTTGGGTCGGCCATGGCGACACCTCCGGAAAGCCGGAAGCCGCAGATTTATATCACGGCCGAAGAAGTCGAATTTCTGACTCAGCTGGTGTATCAGATTGAAGCCACCGAGGGGATCCTCGCCGATTGGTCGTTGCCCGGAGCACATACCGAGTCGGCAGCTTACGAAGTTGCAAGGACGGTCTGCCGGCGTGCGGAGCGAGCCGCAGTGCGGCTGGTTGAGAGCGGGCAGCAGGTCCAGCCGGAGGTGCTGGCGTATGTCAACCGGCTTTCTGACTTGATCTGGCTATTCGGCAGGTTGATCGAGTTGAACGCCGGAGTGGATGCGCGTCTCCGCGATCCGAGCAAGGCGGGTCCAAAATTCTCACGTGCCTGGTAGCGGAGGTTGGTATCCGGAACGAAGCCCTCATCCCTGGACGGGTGCCCCTCGCCAAAGCGTACATGGGCCGACAATGACGGGGCGCAGCCCCGATCCAACGCTTCTGTTACGCGGCCACAAGATCGCAGCCAAGAGCAAGGCGGTTGCGCAATGGAGTAAGAGCATTTGAAGAATTCGTTTTCGGCCCATGTACGCTGGGGCGAACATGGGGCACCCGTCCAGAACCAAAGACAGTCGTTGGTAGATTCAATGCGCAGAGCTTCATGAACCACGCACGCGCCATCATGGTCCTCGGAACCAGCTCGCACGTGGGCAAATCGCTCTTGACAACAGCGCTATGCCGCATCTTCGCCCAACAAGGCTACACCATCGCTCCATTTAAATCACAGAACATGTCATTGAACTCAGCCGCGACCATTGAGGGCCTCGAAATCGGCCGCGCTCAGGCACTGCAGGCCGAAGCAGCCGGTATTGCACCATCGGTCCACATGAATCCGATTCTGATCAAGCCTTCCGGTGATTGTTCCTCGCAGGTAATGGTCCGGGGCAAGATCTGGGGACAAATCTCCGCCGCCGACTACCACCAGCGAAGGGTCGAAGAGCTGATGCCAGTCGTGCGCGAAAGTTATCAAACACTAGCCTCAAACTTTCAAGTCATCATTCTCGAAGGAGCCGGCTCCCCAGTCGAGATCAACCTGAAGCAGCATGACATCGTCAACATGCGCATGGCCGCCATGGCAGATGCGCAATGCCTCCTGGTAGGCGACATCGACCGCGGCGGAGTCTTCGCTTCCCTGCTCGGCACCTTCGAACTGCTGGAGCCAGAAGAACGTAACCGCATTCGCGGCTTTTGTATCAACAAATTCCGAGGCGACCTGAGCCTGCTCGAACCAGGACTCCGCATGATGGAAGAGCGCCTGGACAAACCATGCCTCGGCGTAGTTCCCTACCTGCCCGCTCTCGCGTTGGAAGAAGAAGACAGCGTCGGCCTGCCACCGGTTGCGCGCTCCGGCTGGGGACCAAAGCAAAACACCCTCGATCGTCCACTGCGCATCGCAGTCATCGCGCTACCGTCGTTTTCCAACTTCACTGACTTCGACTCCCTCCGCGCGGAACCATCTGTCGATTTGCTCTTCTGCCGTTCAGCCGAGTTCCTGGCAAATGCAGATATCGTGATCCTGCCGGGCAGCAAACAGACCATGAGCGATCTGGAGTGGCTGCGCGCGCAGCGCTTCGATCGAGCGGTGCACCTGCACGCAAGCGCGGGCCTGGTCGTCGGTATCTGCGGCGGTATGCAAATGCTGGGCGAAGAACTGGTTGATCCCGACGGTATCGAGCGCCAAGGCCGAATGGCAGGCCTCGGGCTGCTCCCCATCCGCACGGAGATGCAGGCATACAAGGTGACACGCCTCTGCTCCGGCGTCATCCACCGTCATTCTCTGTTCGGCCAACCACTGCAGGGAGACCGAGTTGCAGGATACGAGATCCATGTTGGAAAAACTCTATACCACGAAAACGCCGAACCCTTCGCAACCCTGGCCGGCGGCGAACCGGACGGATGTATCAGCACGGATTGCCGCGTGCTTGGCACTTATCTGCATGGCATCTTCGACCATGATGGTTTTCGTCACCAGTTCGTGACCGCTGCCCGCAATTTTTGCCAGCTGGCTCCTCCATCGGAGTTCAATCCATGGACCAGGCAACGCGAAGAATCTCTCGACCGGCTTGCTCGCCAGGTGAGCACGTCGCTCGACATGCATCGCATCTTCGACTGGGTGGGGCTCAAGTACGCATGAGCGGCGCCAGGACAATCGCTGCTGCTTATCTCCTTGATTGGATCGCCGGAGACCCCGAGTGGCTCCCCCACCCTGTGCGCCTCATGGGCTACTGCACACAGCTTGCGGAACCCGGGCTCCGCCGGCCGCAACAAACTCCGCGGCAACAGGTAATTGCCGGGGCCGCGCTCACCGCCGGCGTGGTCGGCGGGTCATACTTTGCTACCGCAAAGGCAATTGCGTGGGCACAAAGGCTCGGCTGCAGTACGGGCGTGGAGATATTCCTGGCATCGACCTGCCTTGCGTCCCGCAACCTGATCGATGAGAGTCTTGCGGTCATCCGTGCCTTCGAACAGCCGGCACTCGCTCGTCAGCGGCTGGCAAGAATTGTCGGCCGCGATACCCAAGCCTTGAGCGACACCGAGGTTCACCGGGCGCTCATCGAGACGCTTGCCGAAAGTGCTTGCGACGGAATTGTGTCGCCGTTGCTATACCTGGCGATCGGCGGTGTTCCCTTGGCGATGGCGTACAAGGCGGTCAACACTCTCGATTCCATGATTGGCCACGCCGACGAACGTTATCTTTATTTTGGGAAAGCGGCTGCGCGGCTGGACGATGTGGCCAACTACCTCCCCGCACGGATCACGGCGTTCGCCATTATGTTGGCGGCCGGAGTCAATCGAAAAACCAGCTGCGCATCCTCCCTGCGTACCTGGTATCGTGACCGCGGAAAGCACAAGAGTCCCAATGCCGGACAACCGGAAAGCGCCATGGCAGGCGCCCTGCAAGTTCGCCTGGGCGGCGAGAATACTTACCAGGGTGAGCGCATCGCGGCGCCGTTACTCGGGGCCGGGTTCGAGCCGCCCAAAGCGCATCACGCCATGCAAGCACTTCGTTTGGTCACAGCCGTTTCGTTTCTCGGTGCGGCGATCGCCGTTGCCGTGCGACGTCTGAGCAGATAGGATCTTCGCCCGGGAGCCGAGGGTACCGTTCCCGCATTACCAGTCTCATCGCCCGCTAACCCCGGGGCTCCGAGTGTTCGATTCCGAACAAAAAATCCCGGTTGTGGACAAAACCCAGGAGATATCTTCCTTCTAGCCCTTGATTTTCGGCCACTTGCGAGTGGCCAATCGCATGCAAACATAAAGCTCAGTATGCTGAATGACCTGAAGTTCGCCTTGCGGCAACTGCGAAAGTCGCCTGGATTCACGCTCACGGCCGTTCTCACCCTGGCCCTGGGAATCGGAGCAAACACGGCGATCTTTTCGTTAGTGGACTCCATCATGCTGCGCCCATTGCCCTTCCCGCAGCAGGACCGGTTGGCACGGATCGAATACAGCGCCGGAGAGGTCAGCTTCTTTCCCAAGGGCTGGGTCCAGGCTTTGGGGGAGCATTCCGATTCGTTCGCTGCGATCAGCGGCTTCGGGGCAGATGCGGAGTCGAACGTCGCGGAAACCGATTCGTCCGATCGGGTATTTGGCGCCGAGGTGATGGCCAACGCGTTTGACGCGCTCGGCATTCACCCTGCCTTGGGCAGCTTCTTTACTCGGGATGAAGGAATCGCCGGCCGCGATTCCGTGGTTGTGTTGAGCAATGGCTATTGGCAACAGCGCTTCGGGCAGAATCCAAATGTAATCGGGCAAACCGTTCGCATCGACGGCATCTCGCGGCGGATCATCGGCGTCATGCCGGCGGGAGTACGGTTCCCCTATAGCGACACCCAGTTTGTGATTCCAGTTGCCTTCAAAGGCGGCGATCCCATCGATCCCTGGCGCATTTTCGACTTGCGCATTTTCGGACGCCTGAAAGACGGGGTCTCACCGGCCCAGGCCCAAGCCGAACTGCACCGGCTGCACGCATCTCTTTTGCCCCTGTTCCCCTGGCGGATGCCGGATACCTGGGCCTCGGATCTAACCGTCGTACCACTACTCGAGTCGGAGGTGGGAGCAACGCGGCCGCGCCTGCTGCTGCTCTTCGGCGCAGTAGGGTTGATCCTGCTGATAGCGTGCGCGAATGTGGCCAACCTGATGCTGGCTCGCGCTGCCGCCCGCGAACGTGAGATGGCGCTTCGTGGGGCGCTCGGTGCTTCTTCCAGTCGACTGATACAGCAGTTGTTATCAGAGAGTGTGTTGGTGGGCGCACTGGCGGGAATTGCAGGCTTGCTGGCGGCGGCTGCGAGTCTGCAGGGTCTGGTGCGGCTGCTGCCGGCGGATACTCCGCGACTGAACGAGATTTCCCTGCACTGGCCGGTATTCCTCTTTGCCGCAGCCGCCTCGCTCATGACCGGTTTCTTTTTTGGGCTTATCCCGGCGCTTAAGATGGCATCCCCCAACCTGCAGGGCGCGCTGCGTTCCAGCGGCCGGGGTGTGGCCGGCAAACCATCACAGTTCCGTGTGTCGACAGCGCTGGTGATGGGGCAGATCGGCTTGTCGGTGGTGGTCATTACCGCCGCGGGTCTCTTGCTTCATAGCCTCTACAGCCTCTCGAAGGTGGATCCCGGTTTCCGCACCGAGCGAGTGGTCACCGCTGAGGTCTCGTTGGACGCCACGGCATGCCGCGAAAAAGGGCGATGCCATGGGTTCTTTGACACGCTGCTGAACAGCGCGGAGGGACTTGCCGGCATGGAATCTGTCGCGCTTACCGATTCACTGCCACTGAGCGGGCGAGATAACAATTATGTTTACGACGCCGAGGGTCATCCCAGGGATGCGCGGCAGGGCGCGTTGCTTGCCACCGGGCGCACCGTGTCGCCGGACTATTTCTCCACGCTAGGGATGAGGCTGATGCGTGGGCGCCTCCTGACCCGTCAGGATGAGTCCGTTTCCAGCCACGCGGTGGTCATCAATGAAAGCATGGCGGCCCGGCTGTGGCCCAACCAGGACCCGCTGGGCAGGCACCTTCTCGATGTCGTGGATGAGCCCACACCGGCAGTGTGGAATCAAGACGCGGCGTCGGTAGTCGTCGGCGTTGTCAGCAACACTCACAGTGGCAGTTTGGCCGGCGGATTTGGCGACGAAGTTTATCTGCCCATGACAGCGACGCGGGAACAGCCGGTCATGTATGTCCTGCTACGCACGCGCGCTGGCGCTGCGGAGGCAGCCGCAGGTTTGCGCAGGGTGGTGAAGCAAGTGGATCCGCTGGTCCCGGTGACACGGGTTCGCAGCCTGAATGACGTAGTGGCTGCCTCCGTCTCGGCTCCCCGTTCGCTGGCGATTTTGTTGCTGTCCTTTGGGGCCCTGGCTTTGCTGATCGGTGGAGTCGGAGTTTACAGCCTGATCGCGTACGTCGTGAGTTGGCGGACGCGGGAGATCGGCATCCGCCTGGCGCTGGGCGCGATGCGCTGGCAGATCGTGAGTGCGGTTGTGAAGCAAAGCCTGCTCCTTGCCGTGGGAGGTTCTGTCGCAGGATTGGTCGTGGCCGCGCTGTTGATGCAATTCCTGCACAGCTTCCTCTTCGAGATCAGTGTGCTCGATCCCGTGACCTTCATCACGGTACCCGCGGTGATGCTCCTGCTGGCGATTGCGGCCGCCTGGGTTCCAGCACGAAGAGCAGCCGGAGTCGATCCGATGGAGACACTGAGAAGAGAATAGGGCGGTGGGCTACTAACTTGCAGTCATCTTCCGAATGGTATTGGTTGTGCTCATGCCACTAACAGTGGGCACAATCTCTACCCGGCCGCCCCAGGTGGTTATATCCTCTGCTCCCACGATGGTTGACGTGGTGTAGTCTCCGCCCTTGACCAGCACATCCGGGCGCAGAGAGCGAATTAGTTCCAGGGGTGTCTCCTGGTCAAAGATGATCACCGCATCGGTCGACCCTAACGCAGCCAGAACGCGCGCCCGTTCCTTTTCACCGACGACGGGGCGGCTCGGCCCCTTTAATTGCTTTACGGAAGCGTCGCTATTCACGCCGATGACCACCTTATCCCCAAACTCGCGACACTGTTCGAGCAGCGTGATGTGGCCCACATGCAGGATGTCAAAACAGCCGTTGGTAAACACGATCCGCTCCCCATTCGCCCGCCATTCCGCCAATCGAACCAGCAAGCGGTCGAGATCCAGAATCTTGTCCGGCCCTTTCATCTGGGTAGACGCAGTGAACTCGGCCACCAGTTCGTTCCGGGAAACAGGCGACGTTCCCGTCTTGGCCACCACGATCCCCGCGGCAATATTCGCCAGCGTCACCGCGGTCTCCGCGTCAAGACCGGCGGCCAGCGACGCGGCCAGGGTGGCGATCACCGTATCGCCGGCCCCGGTAACGTCAAACACTTCGCGCGCGCGGGTGGGGGAATGAAACACCGCATCCAGGTAAAGAACGCGAATACCCTTCTCGCTCATGGTGACCGTCAGGTAGTCGATGCCCAGTTGTCCCACCAGCTTTTGCGCCGCGGCGAGCAATTCCGTCAGGTTACGGCTGGCGATACCAGTCACCAGCGCCAATTCCTGAAGATTGGGGCAAATCGTCGTAGCACCGGCATATTTGGTGAAATCCAGCCCCTTGGGATCAACCAACACGGGGATTCCCTGCTTACGCGCCATACCGATGACCGCCTGGCAAAGCTCGGCGCTCAAAGCCCCCTTGGCGTAATCGGAAAGGATAACCGCACCGGCACTGCGCACCAGTCCCAGGGAGCGCTCGAGCAACGCTCGGTGATCGGCTGCGGGATGCGGATCGGCGCTCTCGACATCCAGCCGCAGCAACTGCTGGTTACGGGAAACAATTCGGGTTTTCGAAATGGTGGAGTGAGCGGAGAGGACCATCCCTGCGCAGTCCACCCCCGCGGTGGAGAGCAATGCGCTCAGTTCCCGCATTTCCCTGTCGTCGCCCCAGAAGCCCGCCTGCTCAACCTTGACCCCCAGGCCTACCAGGTTCATGGCCACGTTGGCCGCGCCCCCGGGAGCGCTGGTGGTGCGCACCGAGCGGAGTACCGGCACCGGCGCCTCGGGCGAAATCCGCTCGACTTCCCCCCAGATCGAGCGGTCCAACATCACATCGCCAATCACCAGCACGCGGAGGGAGGCAAATCCGCTTTCAATCAAGGAAAGAAGGCGGGACTGTTCTTTCACCAGCATCCCTTCATCATCGCAAAAAAGAAGCCGGTCCTGCGACTGGCCTATACTACGAGGAACCTGGGATAGAAGCATCCCTCCAACGGCACAGGTATGGCAAGCAAGTTTTCGCAATTCAGAGACGTCAGGGCAAAGGTGATGCGGATCCTGCTCCCCGCCACCAAATGGGGCCGCGCTACTGTCTGGCTGGGGATTTTATCCCTGCTGCTCTGCACCGCCACGCTCTTCGGAGCAAGGCTTGGCGGATGGGCAGCATTTACCACCCTGGTCTTTGCCTTCTTTGCCCTGATTTTGGGCTTCCGCGTCGGTTTCCGCCCGCTCCTTTGGCGGCTGCGCAATCGCCTCATCGTCACCTACCTCTTCATCGGCGTCATGCCGATTTTGCTCCTCTTGGGGATGGGCGGCCTCGCCGGATATCTGTTTGCCGGGCAGTTCGCTACCTACGTCGCCACCTCCGACTTTTCCTCGGAATTACTGCATTTGCAGGCAGCCAACGATGCCCTGGCCGCTCAGCTCATTCCCTTGGAGAACTCAGGCAAACTCAGCGCACAGGTCGCGGGTGAGTTGACCCGGGCGTCCGACGAGCGGTTTCCCCGGCGAACCGTGACTGTCTGGCGGGGAGACAAAGGTTTTGTTCTTTCCACCGGAGGCGGGCTGCTGGAAACTCGTCCGGAGAAATTGCCGGGTTTTATCAGTGGCGACTTCACCGGATTCGTCGTCGATAGCAACGAATTACACTTGCGTGCCGTCAAGCTGCAACACGTCGGAGATCGCGTGCTCTCCGTCATCTCCGATATTCCCATCACGCCGGAGCTGCTTCAACCCACAGCAGCCCGCCTGGGAGCAGTCACCCTTCTGCCCTTTTCCGGCTCCGGCACTGAGCACGACGAGGTGACGGCCGGGCTGATACCTACCCGCTCCCGATGGTTCGACTTTGTGCTGCCTGCCGGAACCCTCTTCGACGTGGTGGACTGGCAGACGGGAAAGAAGCAAGCCGGTGGCATCGGGGTCGTCACACGGCCGTCCATGTTGTACTCAACCTTGTTCGCCACCTTGGGTGACAAGTTTCTGATCATTCGTGACATCTTGTTTGCGATCGCGGTGTTTTTTGGGCTCATCGAGATCGTTGCGCTCTACATCGGCATTCGCCTCTCGCGCAGTATGACTGCGTCGGTCGGAGAGCTTTATCGCGCCACCGTGCACGTGAACCGGGGCGACCTGAGCCATCGCATCCAGTTGCGCGGCCGCGATCAGATGGCGGCGCTGGGACACTCGTTCAACTCCATGACCGGTTCTTTGGCCAAGCTGATGGACGAGCAGAAAGAAAAGCAACGGCTGGAGAACGAACTCAGCATCGCCTACGAGGTCCAGGAATTATTGTTCCCCCGCCAGGTCACCGACCTGCCTTCGCTCCAGGTCCACGGTGTTTGCGTTCCCGCGCGCACAGTCAGCGGCGACTATTACGACTTCATTCCGCTGGGCAGCGACCGGCTGGTGCTCGCAGTAGGAGATATCAGCGGCAAGGGAATTTCGGCGGCTCTCTTGATGGCAACGGTGCACGCCTTTGTTCGCGCCTACTCGCTCGAACCCGAAAGGGCGTTGATGCCGGCCTCCTTAGGTTACGGATCGCAGGAAGATCCACGCATGTACTACCGCGGCGACGGGAGCACGGAATCCCAGGTGGCGCCCGCCATGCTGATGACCACCTTGAATTATCAGCTCTACCGCAGCACCCCGGAGGCAAAGTACGCAACCATGTTTCTCGGTTGCTATGACGCCAAGGCGCGGGTGTTGACGTATTGCAATGCCGGCCACCTCCCCCCCATCATCCTGCGGGCAAACGGCGAAGTTTTCCGCCTGGCGGTCAACGGCACGGTAGTCGGCTTGTTCGACGGCGTCAGCTACGATGAGTCCACGCTCGTGATGCAGACCGGCGATATCTTTGTCGCGTACAGTGATGGTGTCACCGAACCGGAAAACGAGTTTGGCGAATTCGGCGAGGACCGGCTGATCGAATTGATCCAGGAGCATCGCCACAAACCCTTGGCCCGGATCACGGAAATCGTTGCCGGCGCGGTTGCAGACTGGATTGGCAATATGGAACAGCCGGATGATGTGACCATCGTTCTTGCCCGCTGCACGGGTCCTTCTGCCTAGCCACCCCCTGTTAACATTCCGCTATGAACTATCGCGCGCTCGGTCGTACCGGTTGGAAAGTTTCTGAGATCAGTTTTGGCGCCTGGGCTATTGGCGGAGCTTGGGGCCAGGTAACCGATGAGGAGTCACTGGGTGCGCTTAACCAGGCGATCGACTCCGGCATCAATTTTCTCGATACTGCGGATGTCTATGGCAATGGCCGCAGCCACCGCTTGATTGGCAAGCTGAAGAAGGGTCGCCAGGAAGAGATCATCGTCGCCACCAAGGTGGGCCGGCGTTTGCCCAAGCAAACCGTTGAGGGCTACAGTCGCGCGAACCTTACCTCCTGGGTGGAATACAACCTGCTCGACCTGAACGTAGAGGTCCTCGACCTGGTGCAGCTCCACTGCCCGCCGACCGACGCTTACTATCATCCTGAGATCTTCGGCGTGCTCGACGATCTGGTCGCTGCGGGCAAGATCCGTTTCTATGGCGTGAGCGTAGAGCGCGTGGAAGAGGCCCTCAAGGCTATGGAGTACCCCAACCTGCAGTCTGTGCAAATCATTTTCAATTGTTTCCGTCAGCGTCCGGCGGAGCTCTTCTTTGCCCAGGCCAAGCTGAAGCAGGTCGGCATCCTGGCGCGTGTTCCCCTGGCCAGTGGGCTGCTTACGGGTAAGTTTCGCGCCGACACCAAATTCGATGCTGACGATCATCGCAATTTCAACCGTGAGGGCCAGCGCTTCGATATGGGCGAGACCTTCGCCGGGGTCGACTACGAGGTGGCGCTGGCAGCAGTGGAAGAGATCCGGTCCCTGGTGCCGGCTGACGTCAGCATGAGCCAGTTTGCTTTGCGCTGGATCCTGATGTTCGATGCCGTCAGTTGCGCGATCCCCGGTGGCAAGCGTCCCACCCAGGTAGAGGATAATGCGCGGGCGTCGGATCTTCCCCCGCTCACCCCGGAGGTCATGGAGAGCATCTGCAAAATCTACGACGCGAAGATCCGGCCCCTGGTGCATCAACGTTGGTGAGGGCTTTGGATCGTGTGTGAGAAACAAGAGTACTTAGGCAAGCCGGTCCCTGGGCCCGGAGGGCCGTAGGCGCGGCACTGGATTCACTGGATTTTGGCACGCATTCCCTGGAACTTTGCATGGACGCGCCCTTGATCTTCTCCTTTTATTCCCCTATAGTGGTCCCTATGCGCGCTCTGCCCTTCCCCAAGTCTTGCGTGGTTTGCTGCAAGAAGTGCGGCCACGACGTGTTAGCCGGAACAGACAGCTTCCCTGCCAGCTCGATATTTGTGCTGTGCTCCCTGTGCGGAGAGAAGCGGAAATACCTGCCCTCGGAAGTAATCCACGGTAGACCGCATTTCGCGGTTCGCAGAAGGAGAGCCCCCGCCGATGTGCGGCGGCGGCCCGTCACGGCACACCTCGGCCCGCTGCGCAGCCAGCCGATGGCTGCCGGACGCGGCCGCTGATTATTTCGGCAAGGGCGCCAGCTTGATCG
>JBAVQC010000004.1:0-6354 GCA_049693715.1 Acidobacteriaceae bacterium
TTCCGGACGCGGACCTGGCTCTGGGAAGCGCCTTGCTGGTGAACGTTCCGAATCCCTTCAAAGGGATTTCGACGGTAAGCTCGCTTAACCCGACCACAAACCCCACGGTGATCGCCGGTCAGCTGCTCCGTCCCTACCCTCAGTATGGTGGCGTCAGCCTTGCCGGGGATGGCTGCTGCTCCAGTAACTATAGCTCGCTCCAACTCGCTGTCACCAAGCGGTTCACCGGAGGCGGATCGTTCCTGGCTGCCTACACCAACGAAAAACTATTGACCAATGCCGATACTTTGACCACCTGGTTGGAGAGCGGGGTTGGAGAAGTGCAGGACTGGAACAACATCAAGGGAGAGTACTCCCTCTCTTCCCAGGACGTGTCTCAGCGGCTGGTGCTCAGCTACGTCTATGACCTGCCCTTTGGTCACGGTCAAAGGTACCTGGCGGGCGCCACCGGCGTGGTGGAGAAAGCGGCTTCCGGATGGGGCGTCGATGGCATCACGACGTTTCAGAAGGGCTTCCCCCTGCCGATTAGCTACGGGGGATCGACGGCGCTGTCACAGGCGAGTTTAGGAATCGGGACGTTGCGCCCGAATGTTGTGCCGGGATGCACCAAGGGTGCCGCGCACGTAAAGGAGAACGGGGGATTTGCCTGGATCAACCCGGCTTGTTTCACGGCTCCCAGCAGCTTTGGTTTCGGGAACGAGTCGCGCGTGGACCCCACGCTTCGAGGCGCGGGGATCGATAACTGGGACCTCGCGATCTTCAAGACGACAAATTTCGGTCCGGGAGAAAAGTTCGGTTTGCAGTTCCGGACGGAGTTCTTCAATACGTTTAATCGCGTCCAGTTTGCCGCACCGAATACCGCTTGTTGTGAATCCAATAACGCGAATTTCGGAATTACGAATAACCAGTTGAACACTCCGAGGCTGATTCAATTCGCTCTGAAGTTCCTGTTCTAGCATGTGTCGAGCGAAGGGTGGATGCCGTCTGGGATCTTTCCTGCCAAGGTTTGTGGCAGGAAAGAGCCCAGGGAAGCGCGAGCGGGTATCACTTCTGCTAACCTTGCGATTGCATGAACCGGCGGATCTCACGTCGCGATTTCCTCGAATCGTTTGCCGCGATGGGCCTGGCCTTGCCGCTGCCTCCGTCTTTGCCTGCGGCCCTGTCATTGTTTGACGTGAAGCATCCGCATGGTCTCGATTTCAACCATGTGAATTCACCTACGCCGCAGAAGTACCTGATTGAGACGATGGGCGGTGGTGTGGCGCTGTTCGATTACAACAATGACGGATTGCTCGACATCTTTCTGGTGAATAGCGGCCGGCTCGCCAACCCGATGCACGCACCCGAGACCTTCGACCGGCAAAATCCCCGGAATTGGAATCGTCTCTACCGGCAGAATCCAGACGGGAGCTTCACCGACGTCACCAAGGAATCCGGTCTGGCCAACGCCGGTGACGGCAATTACGGTATGGGTGTGGCTGTCGGTGATTACGACAACGATGGCTTTGCTGACCTGTACGTTACCAACTACGGAAAAAATACCCTCTATCACAACAATGGTGATGGCACGTTTACCGATGTTACGGCCAAGGCCGGCGTAGAAGCCGGCGGTTGGAGCTGTTCGGCAGGATTTTTTGATTACGACAACGACGGCCACCTGGATTTGCTCGTGACCCGCTACATGCTATGGGATACGCAACACAGCAAGATCTGCGGGGGCGAGTGGCAGACGTATTGCCCGCCGGCTGAGTTCCCGGCGACCACCAATATTCTTTATCGCAACCGCGGCGATGGCACATTCGAAGACGTCAGCCAGCGTTCCGGGATTGCGTCCATCAAGGGCCGTTCACTTGGCGTGTGCTTCGCGGACTACGATGACGATGGATTTACCGACATCTTCGTTTCTAACGACGGCATGCGCCAGTTTCTTTTCCACAATAACGGCAACGGGACATTCACCGAATGCGCTCTGGAAGCGGGCGCGGCGCTCACCGTCGACGGCCGGCCTCTCTCGGGCATGGGCACTGTCTTCCAGGATTACGACAACGACGGGCGGCCCGACATTCTGGTTACCGTGCTGCCCCGCGAGGTTTACGCGCTCTTTCACAATGACGGAAACGGATCATTCAGCTACCGCAGTCTGCAGGCAGGCCTGGGCTTGCTCTCGGCGGCAAGCTCGGGGTGGGGTCTGGGTTTGGAGGACTTCGACAACGATGGCTGGAAGGATTTGTTTGTCGCCCAAAGCCATGTGCTGGACAACGTAGAAGAGATCGACCATATGCTGCACTACAAAGAGCCGCCGCTGCTGGCGCTCAATCACAACGGGCGTTTCGAGCGAGCTGATTCCGGTGTCACCGCAGCGATTGCCGGCCGTGGAGCGGCGTTCGGCGATTTGAATAACGATGGCTTTATGGACGTTGTCATGACTTCGCTGGGCGGAGAACCGCTGGTGCTTTTGAATCACGGCGGATCTGGAAATTGGCTTTCCATCTGCTTGCGCGGAACGCGCAGCAACCGCGATGGGCTAGGTGCGAGCGTGCAGGTGAACGGCCAGAAGCGATTTGCGACCACGGCGGGCAGCTACATTTCGGCCAGCGACAAGCGCCTGCATTTCGGTCTCGGCGCGGCCAAAGTGGCCAAAGTGGAGATTCATTGGCCGTCGGGCATCCACCAGATCCTGGAGGGTGCCAAAGCCAATCAGTTTCTCTCAGTCCGCGAGCCGGAGAAATCATGATTGGTGCTTTCCTGTCAGCCTTGCTGGCGCTGCAGGCTCCCGTGCCGCTGGCTGTCCAGCATGTGCATGCCGGAGTAAACGCAGAAAAGAGTGGACAATTGGATGCAGCGCTGGCCGAGTTTCAGAAGGCCACCGAGCTCGATCCCCAACTAGCAGTCGCGTTCACCGATCTGGGCGGGGTATACATCGAGAAGCGCGATTATGCGGCCGCGATTCCTCCGCTGCAGCGGGCCATCGAACTTAGCCCCGACCTCGAAGCGGCCCAACGCTTGTTGGGATACGCACTTTTGGCGCAAGGGTATGCTGCGGACGCGGTGGGCCACCTGGAGAAGGCGCACGCGGAAGACGCGCTCGGTATCGCACTACTCGAGGCGGGCAAATTGCCAGAGGCGGTGACAGTCCTGCAAAAGTCCCTGGCTCAAAACCCTGATGATCCGGAGCTGCTCTATTACTATGGCCGGGCCTCCGGCCTGCTCTCCAAGCAGGTGTTTGATCAACTCGAAGCTCGCTTCCCGGATTCCGCGCGCGCGCACCAGATGATGGCGCAGGACTATGCCGTCCTGCGAGACGTGCCTGCGGCAGAACGGGAATTTCTCGAAGCGTTGCGCCAGCGTCCACAGACAGCGGGTTTGCACCTGCAGCTAGGCGAACTCTACGCTCGCGCGCAGCAATGGGATAAAGCCGAAGAACAGTTCCGCTTAGAAACGGAAATTCAACCGGGCAGCGCCGAAGCATTTTATCGTCTCGGGGAAGCCCGGCTGCAGTCGGGTAAATTCCACGAGGCGCGCGAGGCACTCGTCCATTCCGACCAGTTGAGAGGGGACATGCCGGAAACCCTCTACCAATTGGGAAAAGCGGCAGCGGAGGACGGAGACGACACGCTGGCGCAAAAGTGCTGGCAGCATCTTCTCACCCTGGAGGGAAATACTCCGCTTGCCGCGCAGGCGCATTTCGCCCTGTCCGGCATTTATCGCAAACAGGGAAAGCCCTCGGACGCCGATCGCGAAATGGAAGAATTCCGCAAATTGCAGAGCAAACCAGAACACACGGATGTTTCGCCGAAGTAGCCAATATCAGATAACACAACAGGCAAGTGCTGGATGACGGGTTTGTCCTGTCATCACCATTTGAACGTTTCCTCCCTCCGGCTTGAGAGTCATTCGGCTATTGGAGCTTTGCACGCGGGCATTATCTCAAAACGTTTTTTTGCTTTCGCAACAAGCGATCGAGGGAAAGGAAATCGATAGACAATGACGTCTTGCCCTGTTGCAGGAGATCCGCCAGAGCTACGGCGATCAGCGGGGCGAATTTGAAACCGTGGCCCGAGAAGCCTGCGGCAAAGACCACGTTGGTGAATTCCGGATGATGATCCACGATGAAGTCATCATCAGGAGTCATGGTGTAGAGGCAGGTCGCTGAATGCCGCAGGCGGGACCGAGCCTGGTTATAGTCGCCGGCAAGCCTCGGCATGTATTTCGCGGCGATGGCGGCGAGTGGATCCAGGTCAGCGGGTCCAGGAGGCGCAACAGGGCTATCTGCGGTGGGCAGGTAGCTGCCGCCTATGTGCTGGGCCATCTTGACGCCCAGGCCGGGGACGCTGGGAAATCCGTAAGCGAAATTCTCAGAGAAAGAGAAGACGGGTACGCGATCTGCTGCGAAGAGTTCCGGGGTCAGTGGATCGAACCAGGCGAGCACCTTGCGCTTCACCGCAAGCGGGAGTTGAAGGCTGCGCAACAAGTCGCCCGCCCAGGCGCCGGCGGTAATGATCAGACTGGACGCAGTGACGGTGTCATTTTCCAGATGCACTTTTGCTTCGCCGCTGGTTGCCTCCCAGCCCCGGACCCGTTGCTCGAAAAAGCATTGGGCACCCAGTCTTCGGGCGTAGGCATGACTGGACGCGATCGACGCATCCACATCGAGCCAGCCTGCCTGCACATCGAAAAGCCCAGCGTACTCTTCCGGGATTTCGAAGGCGGGGTAGCGATACCGCACCTCGGCTGCCGATAGCGTCTCCACCTGCAGTTGGTTGGTGGAAGCGCTCTCTTGTACTTCGCGGAGAAACTGCTCGCCCGGGAGGCCCATGTAGAGCATTCCGGATCGGTGCAACAACGGCGTGCCCAATTCCTCGCCGGCCTGTTCCCACATCTCGCCCGCGCGTCGCGCCAGGGGAACATAGCCGGTGCCTTCGGGATACGCAAGCCGATAAATGCGCGTGCCGCCCGAATGGCTGCCGCGGCCATGCGGGGGAGTGAACTGGTCGAACCCGGCAACCTTAAGGCCGCGCCTGGACAACTCAACGGCAGCGAAACTGCCCATGGTCCCGAGGCCGATAATGGCTACATCGTATGCTGTCATACCTTCTGTTATGGTGAAACAACGCCGGGGGATGTCGCGACTAGGTTGTACCGTAGCACATCGCAAATTCACGGTCGATAAAGGGAGAACTTCATGTTGGAACGTTTACAAGTGGCGGGCGCCCCGGCGCCCCAGGGGCCTTATTCAAGCGTGGTGCGAGCAGGAGACTTCCTGTACGTCTCCGGTCAGGGGCCGGTGGATCCCATAAGCGGCGAGATTGATCCAGAGACCACCATACGGGACCAAACGCGGCTGGTGCTCCAGAACCTGCAGACCATTCTTCGCGGCTGCGGCGCCGATTTGCAGGACGTGGTAAAGTGCTCGGTCTACCTGCAGGACGTGAAAGAATTCGAGCTCATGAATGAGGTGTATGCGGAAGTCTTTGGTGCATTCAAACCCGCAAGAACTACAGTCGGCGCCGGCATGGTCGCCCTGGGCATGAAAGTGGAGATCGATTGTGTGGCCTACCTGCCCAAGTCCTCCGTTAGTGATAAGCCAGCGATGTAGGTATTACGAAGACTGTTCCGCAGAAGTGCGTCTCGCAGAGACACCGGAGGAAATCGGACGGGTGCGCCACGTTCGCAACACCCGCCCCGGTTTGCGGTGGGGCGTACGTGGGCCGAGAAACGATGGGCGCAGCCCCACAATCGCTCTTCTTGAATCCGCAATCAAATACCTATCCGCAGGTTGGAACAGCGGGTTGGGCATCCCCACCACCGAGCCGTCGGTGGATGTGTAGCAGTAAGCCGTTGTCGGAACGATGCTGCCCGTGTCCACCGCCAGGCCTGCCTGTTGCAGCACAAAGTTGAGCGTGCCATTCTTCACCGGCAGCCCTGAGGGGCCTCGCAACGTCCCGTGACATTGCCCCCATACGCTGTGGCTGTGGCCATAACCAGAGTGAGCAGAGCTCTTATCTTCATGATAGTTAGAAACCGCCGCCGCCAGGCACCAGCTGGATCCCGCGCGTGATCACCTCACCGTACTCGTTCCGGGTATACGTCTTGATCCAGGAGCGTGCATTCCGGAACGTAGCGAATCTCTTATGTTTCCCCAGCCACGCCAGTTCGCCGGCCTTGACCAGTGCGTCCACTCTGCTTTTGGTGTAGTGATGATGTCGCCGGCTGGCACATTTATGCGCAATGTCGCCGCAGGTAAGAGAACGAGCGTCATCCTCATTGAGGATGCAGATCTTGAGAGTCATACATCTCCGTCTCGTCACTTAGTCCCAAGGTCCAGGCGCTGGGAGCGCAATGCAGAGGCAAGCG
>JBAVQC010000005.1:0-19193 GCA_049693715.1 Acidobacteriaceae bacterium
CCATGACCCTGGCCCGCTTGAACTCGACAATGATCTCCGCCGGGTCGTTTCGAGGATCAAAAAGGTCATGAAAGCTCGCGATGGATGCGAAGAAAAGGGTGCCTGTCAGTTGGTACACCTTGGCCCCCTTTTCATCAATGTGCGTCTGCACGGACAGCTGCTTCGCGTGCTCCCAGGCAAATACCAGAGCCGCGATCAGGATGCCCAGAACAACCGCGGTGGCCAGGTTCGTGAACACCGTCGCAACGGTGACAGCGACAATAACCAGGGCGTCATGTTTTGGTATCTTGCCGAAGACCTTGAAAGTTCCCCACTCGAAAGTCTTCTCGCACACCACGAACATCACTCCCACCAGCGCGGCGATCGGAATGCGCTCGATGAGCGAAGAACAAAAAAGTATAAAACTGAGCAGAAAAAGTGCGGCCGTGATGCCGGACAGTCGCCTTCGGGCGCCCGAACCGACGTTGATCATGGTTTGCCCAATCATCGCGCAACCGCCCATGGCTCCAAAAAATCCGCAAACAACGTTGCCCGCTCCCTGGGCGAGGCACTCACGGTTTGGCCGCCCTCGGGTCTCGGTTATTTCGTCCACCAGATTCAGCGTGAGGAGCGTCTCGATCAGGCCCACGCCCGCGAGCACGAAGGAGTACGGGAGAACGATCCACAAAGTATCGAGACTCCACCGAACCGCCGGCACTTGAAATCTGGGAAAGGCCCCGTGAATCGAAGACATGTCACCCACCGTCTTCGTATGTATCCCGCAAACGATGACCAGCATCGCGATCACCAGGATGGCAGCAAGGGACGGCGGAAAAGCCCGAGTGAGTTTTGGAAATAGATAAACGATGAGCATGGTCGCCGCGATTAAACCAACCATCACCAGCAGCTGAGAGAAGCTCATCCAATGCAGGGTGCCGTTGGCGCTTTTGATCTTGAAATGCCCGAACTGCGCCCGGAACACCAGGATCGCAAGGCCGTTGACAAAGCCAAGCATCACCGGATGGGGAACCATGCGGATGAGCTTCCCGAGACGAAGTAGGGCGAAGATGATTTGTAGAATACCCATGAGCACAACTGCGGCAAAAAGGTATTGGACGCCGTGCTGCACCACAAGTGCGACCATGACCACGGCGGTCGAACCAGTTGCTCCCGAGATCATGCCCGGCCGGCCGCCAAACGATGCGGTGATGAGGCACATAAGGAAGGCCGCATAAAGCCCAACCAGCGGGTTGACGTGGGCAACGAGCGCAAACGCAATCGCTTCCGGAACCAGCGCCAGCGCGACCGTCAGCCCGGATAGAAGATTCGTCTTCGCCTCAGAGTAGGAAAAAAGCGAGGTCCCGGTCTCCGAGACGCGCGCCGAGAATCCGGGCGAGGCCGGACCCTCGCCTTCGGGGCGATCACGGGAAGCGCTCGGCCGGTCCCGCAGAAGATGCGGTTCAGGGCGCGCCAACTCCGCGCACGCTGATTCATCAGCGTTGATGCGCAACTCGCGGATCCGGATTGGTTCTATCTTCGCCAAGATTAAACCCCTCGCATAGCAATGGTGGGAGTGAGTGTGTGCCGGGGAGACGAGTCCGGACCGGGAAGGTTTGCACTCAAGCGATGTCCTAGTCTGGTCATCGGCACTTCGATCAGGTAACGGCTCAGGCAGGCCATGGTCAGGATGGCCAGTAAGTTCAATGGCGGTTGCTGGAGGTAACGAAAGACTCCGTGCCCCATTTCGGCCAAGTCCGGTAGGAACAGCATCTGCCAAAGGTAAAGGCTGTAGGAGATGCTGCCCACCCAGCGCAACGGCCGCCATTCGAGAACGCGACCCAGCAAGCTTGCGGGCTGGAGGACTGTGCTCAGCACCAACGCAGGCATCAGCACCGCGTGCAACACGATCAACCCTGGGGTGTGAAGCTTCTCGACCACCAGCAATGTGGCCAGGATGGGAAGCCATAGCTGCGAGAAACGAATGCGCGCAGTGAAGCGGACAATTTCAGGAAAGTAGATAGCAGCCAGGCATCCCCACAGCAGCGCATCCATCATGGTGTCGGTACGTGACAGTAAATCTGCGGGTAGAAGCACCGGTGCAAACCAAGCGAAATGACCGTCGAGCACCCGCCAGGCGAAGACTGCCATGGCCAAAAGGAATGCGACCTTGCCCGCTCGCTTTGGCTTTACGGCCAGCAACAGCATGGGCCAAATAAGGTAGAAGTGTTCCTCGATGGCCAGAGTCCAGAAGTGGGCCGTGTACCAGCCGCCCTGGAAGTCCGCCCCCAGAGGAGTGTAATTCCGGTAAAACAGCAGGCAGCTAGGAAGGTAAGTGTGATTTACGCGAATTACCCCCAGGATCGAGAGAACACAAAGAGCGGCCACAACAGCATAGTACGGAGGCAGAATACGGAAACAACGCCGGATGTAGAAACGGCGCAGGCTAATGTCGCCGTCGGTCTGATATTCCTTCAGCAGCAGGCCACAAATCAGAAAACCGCTGATGGCGAAAAACAGATTCACGCCCAGATCGCCGTGAGTCGACAGTCTCATAAGCACTGAATCATCGTTGAAGAACCCGGATCGGCCGTGATACAGGATAACCGCAATAACGGCTAACCCACGCCACCCATCGAGAGTAGGTATGAATCGATTCTCGCGAGCCACGTTACCTCCACCATTAAGGCGCGGTTGGCTCGGTAACGTTTAACACCCGTCTTTGCGCACAAACAGACAGGGGCAATGAAATCGGTCGCACAACGAGCTAAACGGTTGAGGACGTCGTCCGGTTACCAAGGCTGAAAACCGTCGGAGGAAACGGTGCATTTAACACAAGGCTTCTTACTGGCGCCTTTAGAAAAAGCTTAGGCTTGGCGGCCCGGTGCGTCAAGGGATGCTTAACTCCCTTCATGACGTCTGTACAACGTGGCGAGCACTGCGGTAACGTCTGCCGCCCCGGAAAGCCCCGGGCAAGGTCCCGCCCGAGCTGGCGCTACCGAAACCCCTTCAGAAGTGATGGACCTGAGGCGGTTTTAGTTTTGCGGCGCCGGACAGGCCGGGCGGGTAAGGTCGGCAGAAAGAAAAGAACCAAGGCTCGCATGAGTCTTATCCTATGCGTTCTAGTGTGCCGGGAGAATCTCACAGATGTGTGGCTTTGGGGAACTTTCGTCTTCGAATCGCTGGATGGCGGGTCAGACGCCTACAACCCGCGGTACCCGTGTGACTGCTGTCTCACAGCCGTTTTTAAGCATCTGGACGTGCTATGGGTCCAGAAAATCGCAGCAGCTCGCCCTGGCCAGCCCGGGCTCCGTGGCGTTATCAGAAGTTTGGGAAGGCGCCTGGCGGAGAGGGGGGGATTCGAACCCCCGATACCCTTTCAGGTACGCTCGCTTTCGAGGCGAGTGCGTTCAACCACTCTGCCACCTCTCCGGATTTGCTCGCGGCAATGCGCATGACAATCATAAATGAGTGGCTTGCGGGCGGCTATTTTCCCTAGGTCAATACCTCAGACCCTCGGGAGCGATGAATATCTGCTAAAAGGGAACGCGGCGCGGGGTACACTCCGGACTTGCCACCTGTTGCATTCGTGGAGTCTCGACCTTGCTGAAGCTGTTTCAAAGCGTGCGGCCATTCAAGATCGCAGCCGCCCTGCGCGACGCCTTGGCCGGATTCGCGCTTGCGGCCATGAATATCCCGCAAGCCCTGGGATACACCAAGATCGCGGGCATGCCCGTGGTCACGGGTCTCTACTCTCTGTTGCTGCCGGCAGTAGCATTTGCCGCCTTCGGCTCCTCTCGCTACCTGGTGGTTTCCGCGGATTCCGCGACCGCGGCCATCTTCGCCAGTGGCGCCTCTCGCCTGGCGCCGGCAGCCAGCCCGCGCTACGTGGCTCTCGCCGGGGCTGTCGCCTTGCTTACGGCTGGGTTCCTGCTGTTGGCGCGTCTGCTGAAGCTGGGCTTCATCGCCGACTTTCTCTCCCAGACCGTGCTCACTGGTTTTCTCACCGGGGTTGGATTTCAGGTCGGCATTGCGGTGCTGGGAGAGATGCTGGGAGTTCCCGTCTCCGCTCGAGGAACCATCGCCCAGTTCGCTCAAGTTCTGAGAAGACTGCCGCAAGCGCATCCGCCAACCGTGGCCGTTTCCGTCGTTGTTGTGGTGACCATGCTTCTGCTTCGCCGCGTTGCGCCGAAAGTGCCGGGGGCGCTGATCGCGGTTGCCGGAGCCATGACGGCGAGCGCCGTGTGGAACTTTAGCGGCCATGGGATTGCGATCATAGGACCGGTCGCAGGCGGTCTCCCTGAGTTCAAGCTTTCCCAAGTGAGCTGGAGCGACCTTCCCCCCCTGGTTTCCGTTGCCGCGTCGTGTTCGGTGATGATCATCACCCAGAGTGCGGCAACGGCCCGGGTTTATGCGGCACGCCATGAGCAGCCATTGAACGAAAACGCCGATCTGGCCGGTCTTTCCGCAGCCAACGCAGCGGCCGCATTGAGCGGGACTTTCGTGGTGAACGGAAGCCCGACGCAGACGGCCATGGGGGAAGGCGCCGGCGCCCAAAGCCAGGTGGCGCAGCTCGCAACCGCGGCCGTCGTGGCCGTAGTTCTACTGTTTCTCACCCGGCCGCTCGAATACCTTCCCCGTTGTGTGCTCGGCGCCCTGGTCTTCGTCATCGCCATTCGGCTGATCAATGTGCGAACGATCCTGGCCCTTCGCCGCGAAAGCCCAGGCGAGTTCGGCCTGGCGCTCATTGCCGCAGTTGTGGTGGTCGCGGCGGGGGTGGAACAAGGCATTGTGCTGGCCATGATCCTATCGCTGTTGCGGATCGTTCAGCATAGCTATCATCCACACACGGGGGTGATGACCCTGATGCAGGATGGAATTTGGCACTCGAATCCGGTGACGCCAGGCGCCGTAACTGAACCCGGGTTGGTCTTGTACCGGTTTGAAGCGGAGCTTTTCTACGCCAACGTCAACCGTTTCTCCGAAGAGGTGCGCTGTCTGGCAGGACAGCCGTCCACGCCCGTCCGCTGGCTGATTGTGGACGCGGAGTCCATCACCCATGTGGACTACTCGGCTGCGCGCGTCATCGAACTGTTGCAGAAAAAACTGAAGGGTTCAGACACGCAGCTGGGCTTTGCCCGGATGCCCTGGGGGCTAAAAGCGGACTTTGCCCGTCATCGTTTGAACGAGGTGATCGATCCTGCGCTGATCTTCAATCGGCTGCACGAGGCGTTGGCTGCTTTCGAGAAACTTCCCAGCAGTTGACAAGCTCAGGGCAGGCTCTGCGGGACTCATTTTGCAAGCGATCGGGCCTCACATCCCGTTTCGCATTTCGTCTCATTACTATCCGGTGTTACTATTGACCTCCGCCGTATTACGCAAGGACTGTAGTAAATTCTGGCCGAAACGGTATGCTCATCTTCAAGCGGCGGTTCCCCAAAGTCTGTGATCGATTCTTTCGGGGGAGGGACTCGGTAGTGGAACAATGGGGGTCGCCGCTATTTACATTCTTCTGTCATCCTCGGCCTTGATTCCCATTCATAGAAAAGATGGTTATGCCCACAAAAACCTCTTGTAAAGTATTGCAGTTTGCCACGCCCGAGCCTTCCATCGAGGGAGAGCTTGAGAAGTGGTTCCGTGGTGTCATGAAAAGCAACCACGATCTGGTCTTTGCCTTGGAGCGTCTACGCGATTCCTATAAACAGCTCCTGGGTGAGAGGAAGGTCACCGAAGCCAATCAGGCCGTTCTGATGGCAGTCGAAATTACTCTCACGGACGCCAGGAACGCGCGGGCTTTGTAATCTCCTTACCGGCGCCACGGCCAAGCCGAGCGCTGTTGTTACTTCGGCATTACTACAATCCTTCCCTGTATTACGCATGAGTTGTAGCATTCACTGGCCCAACCGGTATGCTCATCAACAGTCAGAGCTGGTAGATGCAACCCTTACCAGGAGAAAGCTGCCTGTGGCCAATGATACTGATTTCTTTTGCTCGATCTGCTTTGCGTTGCCGGGGGAAAAGTGCCGCTCTAAATTCATCGCATACGGCCGGGGTCAAGTTATGCCGATCATTTGCAGAACGCACAACGCTCGCTTAGTTGCCAGCCATAGGCATTCGATCCGCCAGCTGTTTGCGGACCAACTCCTGCTTGCCGCTCGAAAGACCCTCGGTAATATCTAGCTTACGCTGCCACGCTGCCACTGCATCGCCCTACGCCCGCTCACTCAGCCGAGCAACTTGCGTCAGAAGGTAATTCCGCTCCGGGAGACTTGTGGTCCGTTCCGCCGCCAATCGGTAGTGTGCGATAGCACCGGAACAGTCACCAGCCATCTCCAGCAGGTAAGCACGAACCGCATCCAGACGATGATGGCCGGTTAGCCGGCCGTCCTCATCCAGGGCAGTCAAAAGCCTGAGCCCCTCCGATGGGCCCCGGACCATGGCCGTTGCGATTGCATGATTAAGCATCACCATGGGATTGTTGGACATGTGCTTCAGCAGTTCATAGAGCGCCAGGATCTGTGGCCAGTCAGTGTCCTCGGCCTTCGCCGTTTCGCTATGAACTGCGGCAATCGCAGCCTGTAACTGATACGCGCTGATCGACCCCTTCGCCAGCGTCGCGGTGATGAGCGCAAGGCCTTCGGAGATTTCTCCCTGGTCCCACAAGGCTCGATCCTGTTTGTCGAGCGGGATCAACTCCTCGTTGGCTCCGGTTCGTGCTTTGCGGCGCGCGTTGGTCAACAACATGAGCGCCAGCAATCCGCCAACCTCGCCATCGTTGGGAAGAAAGTGGTGAAGGGCCCGCGTCAGCCGGATCGCCTCGCCCGATAACTCGAGCCGTTGCGCTTGCGATCCGATACTCGCAACATATCCCTCGTTGAAAATCAGATACAGCACATGCAGAACCGCGCCCAGCCGTTGTCTCCGCTCTTGATCGGTGGGCAAGCGGAAGGGTATTCCGGAAGACTTGACGCTTTGTTTCGCGCGGCTGATGCGCTGTGCCATGGTTGCCTCGGGCACCAGGAACGCGTTGGCGATTTCCGCCGTGGTTAAGCCACCAACGGCCCGCAGGGTAAGAGCAATCGCCGATGGCCGGCTGAGAGCGGGATGACAGCACATGAAGAGCAGAATGAGCGTGTCGTCCTGCTCGACAGGACTGTCGATTTCGGCTACCGGCGCCAGGTAATCAAGTTCACTGGCCAAGGCGGTTTCCCGGCGGCGACGAGCCAGTTCGCTTCTCAGGCGATCGGTCATGCGGCGCAAAGCGACCTGGATGAGCCACGCGCGCGGGTTGTCAGGCACGCCTTCCTTAGGCCACTGAGACGCCGCCGCGATCAGCGCCTCCTGGACGGCATCCTCGGCGTTGGCGAAGTCATGGAAGCGGCGAATGACCACGCCGAGCACCTGCGGCGCAAGCTCGCGCAACAGATGCTCGGTATGGGAATCCAACAACCCATCACTCACGGCAATTCCCCTGAACCTCTCGTCATGATCTGCCGCACCTCGATGGGCATGCTCAGCCGGGTTCCCCCCGGACCAGGTCCCCCCGACAGGAGCGCTGCAATCTCGTAGGCTCGTTCTGCAGTCTCAACGTCGACAATCCAGTAGCCCAGAACAAATTCCTTGGCTTCGGGAAAGACCCCGTCGGTAATTGGTGTGGAGTCCTTTCCCGCCCGCACCACCTTGGCCTGTTGCGGCATGCCCAGGCCTTCCATACCCACGAACTCCCCGGAGTCGCTCAAGTCCTTCTGGATTTTGAATAAATGGGCAAAGTGCGTCTGGACGTCCTTCTCCGCCCAGGCCTTATACGCATCGACACCCTCTTTCGTGCCCGTCATCAGCAAGATGTACTTCATTGATTGTGCTCCTCTCATTTCAGCGCCAATTCTATTGCGCCTTTGTAAGAGAGTCGGAGCACGCGCCCGCTTCTCGACATGGGGGATCACCCACTTTAAAAAAGATCTCGGCGGTGTCGAAATTCAGCCTTGTGGATCGACATAAGTACAGAGGGTGAAGAGATGGCGACGGACGCAGTAGTGATGGAGGCCGCCGGGGAATGGGTAGCTGCCTTTGAGGTGCAGCAGCGATTCCTGCAGCATTCGGGGCCCGGCATCGATTCGCTGGACTACAGCGGGCAATGCAGGCAGGTGGGCGAGGTGGGCGGCGATTTCTACAATTTCGTTACCCTCCCCGGAAATCGGTTGGCGATGGCCATCGGGGATGCTTCCGGCAAGGGCTTCGCCGCAGCGTTGATGATCTCGAATGTTCAATCATCTCTTCGCACGGCAACTTTATTTGCCGGAACCGACCTGGCTATGGCACTCCAGGCGGTGAATCGCCAGGTTTATGGCTCCTCCCTGGCATCCCGCTATGCGACCCTCTTCTATGGCGTTGTGGACCAAGCAACCCGCACGCTGCACTACGTCAATGCCGGGCACAATCCTCCCATGGTAGTTCGGCCGGACGGTTCCATGATCTGGCTTACCACCGGAGGCGCGCCTGTCGGACTGTTTCCGGATTCGATCTATGAGGAGGGTTCGGTTCAACTCGGTTCCGGCGACTTGATCCTTGCCTATACAGATGGAGTGATCGAATCTCTCAACCCATCTCATTGCGAATGGGGTACCGAGGGCCTCCGGGTGGCAGCCACCGAAAGCGATGCGCAGTCCGCCGGCGAGCTGGTCGAGACCATCATGGACTCGATGGATAGGTTTTCCCACACATGCCAGGGCGACGATGCGACGGTGGCTGTCATTCGAGTCAATTAAGGGTAGGGAGTCTGTCAGCTTCCAACTTCCCTTGATACAACCTGGGAGCTCCTGCTGTTATCCTTGCCGAGACGGCGGACGGCTCCAAGCCCGGCCCTCACCGGCATCTCCAGGGTTACCCTGGGGCATCGTGAAAAACTGGCAATTCAGCGCATGAGCTACACTGCGCGACTGCGCAGATACGCTGATGCAGAGCGAGACTCGTTGGAGCGGTCCGCCGCCTGATCTCATGCTTACTTCCGCGCTTGTCAACGTCCTGGCCAACGCCATCCTCACTGGTGAACAGGAGACGGATGCCATCGCGGCCCGGCTGGGCCACATCCTCGGTCATAACTGGCGCTGGATTCGTCCTCTCGCTGGCCGCTATCTCGAAACCTTCTCTGGACGCACTCGCCCCAGGCGCCGCGAAGTGGTCAGCTTTCTTCGCCTCGATCGGGACTTCGCTGAGGCCTGCCACCGATACTTGCACCAGATCAAAATCCTTCACCGGATCGCCGGGCCGCAATCCATGCAGCCAGTCGCGGCCGCGGCGGCCTGGCCGATTCCGCGAATCGAATCCATTGGACGATTGGCGGACTGGCTCGAGCTTGATCCCGCGGAACTCGGCTGGTTGGCTGACTTGAAGGCACTCGGCTACAAGCGTCCACAAGCTCGCCTCGAACACTATCACTACCGCATGCTTGCCAAACCGACCGGCAGCATTCGTTTGATTGAGACCCCCAAGCCTCGACTGAAGAATTTGCAGCGGCGGATCCTGGGCGCCATCCTTGATAACGTTCCGTCGCATCCAGCGGTGCATGGCTTCGTGAAGGGTCATTCCATCCAGACCTTTGCCGCTCCACACGTAGGCAAGCGTGTCGTCCTGCGTATGGATCTGGAGAATTTCTTCCCCACCTTTCCCGGAGCGCGGGTGCAAAGCTTCTTCCGCACCCTCGGCTACCCGGAGCCGGTTGCCGACCTGCTGGGCGGGATCGCGACCAATTGCGTGCCTCGCCGCGCCTGGAGCGAGATGATCAAGCAGTCTGGCTTTGCGCTCGATCCGCAGGAGTTGTGGCATGTACGGGCCATGTATGCTCGTCCCCACCTGCCGCAAGGTGCGCCGACATCACCCTCGCTCGCGAATCTCTGCAGCTATCGTCTCGACTGCCGCCTGGGCGGGCTCGCCCAATCCGCGGGGGCTGCTTATACCCGCTATGCGGACGACCTGGCATTTTCCGGCGGAGAGAAGTTTGAATATTCTGCGGAGCGTTTCGCGACCCAAGCCGCGGTGATCCTGCTGGAGGAAGGCTTTACCGTTCATCATCGCAAGACGCGCATCATGCGCCCATCTGTGCGCCAGCATCTTGCAGGCTTGGTGACAAACGAGCGGCTCAATGTGCGGCGTTCCGATTTCGACCGGCTCAAGGCGATACTCACCAATTGTGTCCGCCACGGTTCGGACTCTCAGAACCGCGAAGCCCATCCTTACTTCCGCGAGCATCTCGTGGGTCGCATAGGCTTCATGGAAAGTATCAACAAAGAGAAGGGAAGACGCCTGCGCGCAATCTTCGACCAGATCGCGTGGGAGTGAGGTTCAACCTCCTTACTCTTCCCGTAGCAGCATCATGGGATCCACCGACAACGCGCGCTGAGCAGGAATCCATGTGGCCACCAGCCCCAACAGCGACATGGCAAGCACAACTCCAGCTAATACGATTGGGTCGCGGGGAGTGGCCTGATACACGATGGAGGCCAGCACTCGGGTGGCCAGAATTCCGAGGAACAAACCCGTCACCGAACCGATCGCCAGTAATTTGATGGCGCGTCCCAGCGCCGCTTGCAGGACCTCTGTTCGTTGTGCGCCGAGTGCCACGCGGATGCCAAACTCCCGCAGCCGTTTGCTGACCGAGTACGCCGCCATGCCAAAGATGCCCGTGATCGACAGCATTGCGCCCATCATGCCCATCACTCCCAACGACATAGTCGCCATCCGTGACGGAAATAGAACCACCGCCAGCAAAGTGGTCCACGTCTTGGTGTCGACGGGGAGCCCAGAATCAAGCTCGTGTAGTTTGCTTCTCATGGCCGCGGCGAGTTGTTGTGGATCGCGGTGGGAACGCACGATGAGATACGCGTGACTCAATGGCGATTGCATAAATGGGAGAAACATCGCCGGCTGTTGATCTTCGGTAACGACCGCATATTTTCCGTTTTCGACCACTCCCACCACCTGAACCCGCGTTCCGTCGAGCAGCTTGTAATACCGGCCAATCGCGTTACTGACCGAGCCGAACATCTTGCCGGCAAAGTCGCGGTTCACGACCGCAACTGGAGGTGCGTTTTTTTCGTCATGCCAGGTAAAGCTCCTGCCTGCCAATAACGTTGTGCCGGCGGCAGCGAAGTATCCAGGAGAAACGTTGTATCGGAACGGCATCGCCGCGACATTCGACAACCGCAAATCCGCGGTTTCATCCTTGAACACGTTAGCCTTATTGCCCGCGGTATAGACCAACGGAGGATAGTCATTCACCAGGCCCGCATGCTCGACGCCAGGGATGCTTTCCATGGCTTCGAGCATGCGTTTCTGCATGGCGGGTACTTGGTCAATGCTGTAACCCGCCATCGTCAGGTTGGTATCGACCATCATTGTGTTCCGCGGATCAAAACCGAAATTACTGTGCAACGAGCGAACAAGCCCACGCACGGCGACCAATGAAGAAGTAACCAGCACGGCACAGATCGCAATCTGCAAGACCAGCAGTATGTCGCGGACGGTGATGCGCCGTCCAAGCCGGCCGCCGCTCGATCCCGCTTTGACAATCTCGTACGGATTGGCCCGCAGCACCTGGCGCACCGGAACAATCCCGAAGAGGAATCCACTCACTAGAGCCAAAGCCAGGGCGACCAGGTAGATCCAGGCATCCGGACTTACCGGAAAATGCACGGGAGCCCCGTCAAAGGGCTGCCACGTACTCAGCCGTCGCAACAGCGCGATGCTGCCCAGCAGTCCGAGGGCGCCGCCGGCGAGCGAAATCAGTCCGGCTTCTGTCAGTAATTGCCGCAGGATGCGATTCCGGCTTGATCCCAGCGCGAGTCGTAGCGCCACTTCACGCGAGCGATCCGCCGCGTGCGCCGCAAACAGGCTGCCTAGATTGGCGCACGCCGCCAGCAATATCAACCCCGAGAGCAGCATCAATCCCGCAATGAATGCGGTCGCCGGACCGCTGAAAGATGTAAGACCTTCGTGTGCCAGGGAAGAATTTTGATGAGCGAATTCTTTAGGGTAGGTTTTTTCCAAATACGCCGCGACAGCGTTCATGTCGGCGGTGGCCTGGGCAGTAGTGACCCCCGGCTTCAGATGTCCCATCAACTCAAAAACGCCGCGGTCGTTGCCGCGTGCGTCCAGTAGATTCTCCCCATCCACCTGCGCCTGATTGACGATGGGCATAAAGTAATCGGGTGAGATAAACAGTAAAGTCCCCTGGAAGCCCGGCGGCGCCACACCGATGATGGTGAAAGGATGTTCGTTCAATTGGACCACACGGCCCACCACGCTTCGATCGTCATGGAAACGGCTGTGCCAATACGCGTAGGTAAGCACGATATAGGGAGCGCTATTCGGGCCGTGCTCATCCGAAGCATGGAACACGTGGCCAAGATATGGTTGTATCCGCAGCACGTCGAAGTAGTTTCCGCTGGTAGCAAAGCCGTTGGCGATGGAGACATCCTTGCCGGTTTCCATGGCCGTAAAGGCGAACTTGAAAGCTGCCAGATCCTCGAAGCTGTGGTTGCGATTACGCAGCTCGACATAGTTGGGGTAGGACTGCCAACCGGGATTGCTCCCGTACATAGTTCCCCAAAGCGTTTTCCACTGAGGCACGTTCAGCGGTCGTAGGAGCAGCCCATCCATGATGCCAAACACCACGGCGTTGGCGCCGATAGCCAGGGCCAATGTCACCACCGCGGCGAAAGTGAAGCCGGGCGACTTGCGCAACACGCGGACGGCGAACCGGACATCTTGGACCAGCGTCTCGAAGAAATGGCCGCTCATGGCCTGGTGGCATTCCTCTTTGAATCGCTCACGAGCTCCGAACTCGATGCGTGCCTGTCGTTCTGCCTGGGCGCGATCAATGCCGGTACGTTCCAGATCGTCGGCACGACACTGGACGTGGGAGCGAAGCTCTTCTTCCATATCTTCGGCAACTTCAGAATGATGAAGGAATCTGGCGGCAAGGGAGCGAAGATAGGCCGGGATATTCATATCTCCTCCGGCCGGGCAGCAAGGGCAGCGGTCATGGCTGTGGCCAGGCGATTCCAGCCTTCCGTCTCTTCGCGGAATCGCTTGCGGCCCGCGGCGGTGAGCTCATAAAACTTGGCTCGGCGATTATTATCCGAGACACCCCAATTGGCTTTCAGCAGTCCCTGGCGCACCAGGCGAAACAAAGCCGGGTAAAGCGCCCCTTGTTCCACCAGCAACGCACTATCTGTGATTTGCCCGATGCGCAGCAATACGCCGTAGCCATGAAGAGGTCCCAGCGAAACCGCCTTCAGAATAAGCAGATCGAGAGTCCCCGGGAGGAGTTGGGCTTGATCCATCTCGCGCCCTCCTAAGATAATAAGGAGAGTACTCTGCTGACTCCTAAGCTGTCAAGGAGAGAAGTCGTCAAGGCCCGGAGGCCCGGAGGGCCGGTCTGGCGGCCAGCCCTCCCTGCACGACTCCAAGCCCCCCATGGAACCACCTCTCGCTGGTTAGAAGATCAATTTTCCGGTGAGCGAGAGAACACGGGCGCCGCTTAGGCTGCCCGGGACCTGGTACACGCTCGTCACCGTGCCGAAGGCGCTGTAAGTTGGTTGGGCGATGGCGCTGGAGTCATGCCCGATTGATGCGTTCGGATTACCGGCACTCGGGTGATTGAAGGCATTAAACGCCTCCGCCCTGAACTGGAATTGCAGCCGTTCATAGATAGGGAAGTTCTTGAAGAGGGAAATGTTCTCGTAGGAGAACCCAGGACCATGCAGCGTATTCCTTGAGGTGTCGCCAAAGGCATATTGGGGGTTGGCGCCATTGATGTTCGCCGGCAGCGCATACGCGGTGGCATCGATGCACGGACTCACGTTGTTATGGATGTAGTTCTTCAGGCTGCAATTTGCGCTAGGCGCATGAACGAAGTTTGGCCGTTGAGTACCCTGGCTCAGCCCGGCGCTGTTGTAGTTTAAGGTCACATTGAAGGGCTGCCCCGATTGCACATTCACGATTCCGTTGGCCGCCCACCCTCCCAAGGCTTCACGAACCAGAAGATTGGAACCATTGAACGTGGGAAGAGAATAGGTGATGACACCAACCACGCGATTGCGAATGTCCCAGTTGGCGTTGCCATAGTCAGCAGATGGATTGAACTGCTGCGAAAGCGTTCCACCCCCGTTGGAGTCGGCCGAGAGATCCAGGTCATGCGACCAGGTGTAGCTGACCTGCCCGGCCACCTGGTGGTACGTGCGTTGGCGTAGCACGACCGTCAGCGCGTTGTAGTTCGAATAGGCATCATTCTCAATTTTGCGAATGTCGCCGAAGAGTTGATTCGGACGCCGTTTGTTGAGTGTTCCCGGCGGCCCCGGAGTCAAAGGCTGATTGTCATAGAAGCTCCGGTCCAGGTGAAGCGAACGCGACCCAATATATTCCAGGTCCACGCCGGCGCCGTTCCAGAGGCCATAGCCCGCGTCGAAATTCCATTGATAGCTGCGCGCAGTCTTGTTATTTGGGTTGTCGGTGAAGGTGCTCACGTAGGTTCCCGGAATACCTGCCACGGGAGCCGCACCACTGGCGCCTGGGGTGGGGTTGGTAAAGGTAAGCAAATTGGTGGGCGCCGTGGTGTAGTTCACCGTAGCTGCAATGGGATAGTTGCCGGTTGCCAACGTGTAGCTGTTCAACTGGTTCGCGTTGTAATAAGCGCCGAATCCGGCACGGAGCACCAGTTGCCCCATAGCACGATAGGCAAGGCCGATCCGCGGTCCCCAATTATCGTGCTGCGGATTCTGAAATTTGAAGCCCGGCGTGGGCACAAAGGTCGTGCCTGAGGTTGCGCTCGATGGAGGGATCAGAGCTGTCTCGCTAGCATTCAGGATTCGCGCAAAGCCGTTCAGGCTATAGGGCACTGTGGGCAGATCGTAGCGCAGGCCGTAATTAATGGTAAGCCTCTGCGTTGCTTGCCAGTTATCCAGGGCAAAGAAGCCGTCGCGCCACTGCCCTACGGAACCCTTGATGGTAGCGATCGGTGTTTGATCGTTGGCTGCCAGTCCGAGAACAAAGTCCGCGGTTGCGTAGCCGGTGGAATTCGAGCCGGCAGTGCCGGCGGCGAAATTGAACAGGCCCAGTGGATTGTTCGAGGCTTCACGGCCGAGCGTCAGCTTGCGAAATTCCACCCCACCCATGATGGTGTGCCTGCCGTGCGTGTAGCTGAGCTCATCATAGAAGTCATAGGTCCGGTCGTCCTGATACCAATTGCTGCCGGCATTGCCCAGCGTCTGGTAATTGCCGGTAACTCCGGCGCCGGAGGTACCGAAGGTGATCACCGGGATTCCGGGATTGCCGTACTTCGTGTCGAAGTTGAACCCGGGAATGCCCAGGCTGGTTCCTGCATCCTTCAGGTTGTTCTCGGCCCAGTAGTTCAGATTGTTCGAGGTGAGCTTGTTCACCCCGAAGTGGAAATCGTTCACCAAAGCCGGACTGATGACGTGGGTGTATCCGAAGGCATAGTTGCGGCTGTCGGTGGGGCCAAACGAGCTGCCGCTGGGCAGCAGGGTGCCCCCCACGATGCTCAGGTTCTGCCAATGCAGCCGTCCGAACAGACGAATATGCTCGCCAATGTTTTCGTCGATACGATCCAGAGATTGGGTGATGGAAACATTGATCGGAAAGGAAGCATTGAAATTGTTAAGCGTGCCGTTCTGCGTGCCGGCCACATTGGGCGCGATGGAATAGGCCTCAAGCTTTTGTGCAATCAGGCCATTGGGGCCGCCCAACTCGCTGGCCGGAATCTGGTTGCCGGGGTAGTAGGCCCCGGTGGCTGGATCTTTAAGGCAGATGGCAATATTGTTGTTGGGTACGCAGGTACCGCTGGTGACGTTATATCCGCCGAGCGCAGAAAAGTCGCCCTGTTCCTGCGCAGGGGTGATCACGGAACCGACGTTGGTGTTTGCGCCGAGCTGTTCCAGCTTTTCCCAGGAGCCAAAGAAGAATGTTTTGTCGCGCCCGTTGTAGAGCTTGGGAACATAGACCGGACCGCCTACAGCGAAACCGTATTGATTGTAGTGCAGGGGAGGCTTCTTGCTCGTAGGGGTGGCAAGAAACGGCTTGGCGTTGAAAATGGTGTTCTCGACATAGTCGTACAGGGCGCCGTGCAAATCGTTGGTGCCGCTCTTGCTGACCAGGTTGATGTGGATGCCCAGATACGCTCCATACTGCGCCGGGTAGTTACCGCTTTGCGTTTGGACTTCAGAGATGACATCGCTGCTGGGCCGCGCCGCAGCGACGGTGATCAGGTTGTTCACGATCGAGACGCCGTCGAGGGTCAGGCTGTTTTGGATTTCACGCTGGCCCGCACCCTGAAAATCTTCTCCTGGCGGTACTCCTGTATACGAAGTCTTCGATCCGATGACGATGTTCGACGAAAGAGCGGCAATTTCCAGTGCGTTATGCCCATTGATCGGCAGATTCTCGACCAGTTTTGTATTGAAGGTCTCGCCCAGCGTGGCGTCGTCCGTCGAAAGTGGCGGTGTTGAAGCCGAAACGCTCACCGTGTCCGCGGTCGCACCAACGGATAGCGCAAAGTCAGTTCGGACAGCCTGGTCGTTGGGGAGGGGGATGCCTGTTTTCGTCGCAGTCTTAAAGCCCGTTTGGCGAAGGGTGATGTCGTAGGTGCCCGCCTTGATAAAGGTGATGGCATAGTAACCGCTGGAGTTGGTGGTGGCTGTGTAGCTGAACTTTGTGCCCTCTTCGACCGCTTCTACATTGGCTCCCGCCACGGCGGCGCCGCTCGAATCAAGCACCGTTCCCACCAGCGAGGTGTTGTTGGCAATTTGCGCCGGCGCTCCGGCTGCAAATACTCCAACTATCAAACAAATGCAGAGATTCCTTATCTTCACGGCACATCCTCCTCAAAGTTGTCTTTCTGTTCTTCTCGAGTTCTTTACTTTTTCCTGCCTACAGAGAGAGCGGGCCCGATGAAAGGAAGTTGTGAACAGCCTGTGGATACAGTGCCTGAGTCACAACACGGGGAGACATTGCATGGATGACTCAGAATTTAACGAAAAATGGATAGCTTGTCACCAGATTTCTACTACCGAAGATCCAGGGCAAAGTGTCCTACGTGACTCTGGTGGGCGAGAACTCGCGCAGGAAACCGCACCACGTTGCGCTCTCTAGGAAAACATCTGCAGTTTCCCGGATCTTTCCTGGAAATGACTTTTCGGCTGAGCGGAGTAATCCTGCGGTCGCCCGTCTTTCGTATGCAAACGGGCGGGCTTCGTTGGCGCTCCAACTAAGGGGCTTACCCTGGATACGCCCCCGTGATGTAGCCCTCGAGAGCCTGGATGGTTTGCGCCTGACCTGAGATGACCCATTTCACCAGGTCACCAATCGACACCAAGCCTACCACCGATCCATCCAGCAGCACCGGAAGATGGCGAAAACGGTGTTGGGTCATAATCGCCATGCATTCGTCGACCGTGTGTTGGGGACTGACGAAAAACACGGGACTGGTCATGATCTGGTGAACCCGGGTTTCCCGGGCAGACTGGCCGATAAGAATCCCTTTACGCGCGTAGTCACGTTCCGACAGGATTCCGACCAGGTCGCGGTTCGAAAGTACCAACAAGGCGCCAACGTCGTACTCGGCCATCTTTTCCAGTGCTTCGTAAACCGTCTGGTCGGGTTCTATCGAGAGAACCCTGTTTCTGTCTTTGCTCTTCAGCACCAGTCCAATTGTGTCGGAGATTCTCATGACTGCCTCCTGACCCTTTTAATGTGTCCCGGTTGCGTGCAGAATCCGCGGTTTTGGGGCTAATCTGCGCACCGTTCCGGGGGGCGATCACTCCCCCCGGTTTCGGCGTGTGGACAATATAGTCCATCCAGATTGATAAAGAATAGGGCAGGATGAATTATGCCTTTCCAAAGAGGAAAAGGGCCTGATTTGGCGTCCAGCAAGGGTCTGGTTCGGCCAGGCGGACCAGATGTTGGTCGTTACCCCTTTCGCCCGGTGGTGAAAGAGGACCTCGCCCTGCTCGAGGATATTAAGCCTCGCAGGGGATGGATCCGCCGCGCAGGGAGAGTCAGCCGATCCCGGGGCATGGCCCGTTCAGAATGCACAACAACAGGCGATTTTTCCGCTTCAACTTCAACTGAAACCGTGTTGACAGATGTTCAATTATGTTGATATCAACGACGGGTCGGCTGGATCATTAAGTTGCGTCCTGCGACCAGGAGAACACTCGCCATGTTTAAGCCAAAAGGAAAATTTGGCTGGTACGAACTCATGACCAGCGACACCAAGGCCGCCGGGAAATTCTACTCCGGCGTTGTGGGTTGGAGCACCCAGGAAATGCCCGGTGGAGACGTGCAGTACACCACCTTCAACCTTGGCAATGCCGGTATTGCCGGCATGTTGAATATCCCAGGCCACGTTGCCTGGGTTGGCTATATCGCCGTCGACGACGTGGATGCTCACATCGAAAAGATTGTCGAAGCCGGCGGTAAGCTCTGGAAACCCGCAACCGACGTTCCCGGCATACTTCGGTTCGCCGTTATGTCTGACCCTCAAGGCGCTGCGATTGTGGTCTTTACTCCCAACCCCGCCATGCCTTCGCGGGAACGGCCGGCGTCACCCACCCCCGGTACCATCGGTTGGCATGAACTCTACACCGCGGACCTCGAAGGCGGTTTTGCCTTCTATAACAAGCTCTTCGGCTGGACCAAGCTCAGCGATATGGACATGGGACCAATGGGCGTCTATCGCATATTCGATGAAGGCGAACACAACGAAATGGGCGACGGCGGCATGATGACCAAACCTCCCCAGGTTCCCGTCTCATGCTGGAATTTCTACTTCAACGTCGACTCCATCGGCGCAGCCATCGAACGCGTCAAGGCCGGCGGCGGCAAGATCTTGAATGGTCCCATGCAGGTACCGGGCGGTAGCTGGATCATCAACGGCCAGGATCCTCAGGGAGCCACGTTCTCCCTGGTTAGCACCAAGGAGTAAGTTCGAAGGCCATGCCCCATCGACCGCGCATGCATCCAATGAGTGCGTCCCCTATAGAGGAGCACAGCTCCGGATCAGTGGGTCTAGCGGTCCAGCTCTTGCAACGAATCTGTTGTCTTATAGGACCAGGTGATGATGGCAAGGCTAACGGCTCGGCCGTATTCGAGTGTAGCCAGCGAATACGCCCTTTGAGCCTGGGTGCTTGGCCCTTCCAAAATGC
>JBAVQC010000006.1:0-7900 GCA_049693715.1 Acidobacteriaceae bacterium
GTCATGACCTGTGAAACGGTCTTGACAAAATCGTCCACCGACGGCACCGAGTGCTTCGCGAATGGGAATGTGATCTCGCCGTAGTAACGGACCTGATTCCGAGAAGGGTCCGGGAATGGGTCGCTGAAGGTGCGGATGAGAATATGGTCGTTCTTGGCGACCACCTCGGTGACCCAGAACTTCTCTCCAGTCACGAATCTTCTCGACGCGCAGGCGTTGTTGGCGGCATCGGACGCGCTGGTCCCACCGGCAATTCCGGGAATGTGCCCAATGCCCCATTTCTTCAAGGCATCCGTCGCGCGCGGGGTGTAATTGGCAGCCAGGACCCCGTTGCTATATGTGTTTGCGCCTGGGTATGAGGAGGCCGAACTGCACATCATCAGCCCGTCCTTGTGCAACACCACAACGTCGCCGGCTGTGACAATATCCGAGCGGTCGGCCGTGGCTTTGGTCAGTTTGATCTGAGAGACCAGCTTCTCCTGGATCAGCGTCGCCGGGTCGCCCACCTGGGCTTCCATTCCAATACTGAAGATCGTCGCCATCACGGCGAATCCGAATGCGCCTATTCTCTTCTTGGTCCGATATTCCATCTCATCCCTCCCCGATTCATCGTGCGTTCGAAAGATTGCCGCGCCCTGTCTTACCGTTTGCAATGCATATTGCGGGTTGATATGATTCCGCAACCCCCCCGGCAATGCTTATCCATGGCGGAACCGTTTCGCGGTCTTCCGCTTTTTTGGCCTTCACTTAAGAACTGCGTAAAGCAAGGTGAAAAGCCGTCATGTATACATCTGAAAGAACGGATAACCGCGACGACAACAAGGGCGGCGGCTCTGCGCTGCGGGAAACCCGGCCGCTGGATGAGGTTTTCAGCCTGGTCTATGAGGAACTGCGGCGCCTGGCCTCTTTCATCCGGCGGAACGAGCCTGGATCCACCTTGAATTCCACGGCCCTTGTGCATGAGGCGTGGATGAAGCTGAAAGACTCGCCCCATCTGGCGGCTACTTCCGCTCCGCACTTCAAGGCGATCGCCGCGAAGGCCATGCGCCAGGTCCTGGTGGATGTAGCCCGTCGGAAGAATTCTCAAAAGAGAGGCGGGGCGGGTGAGGTCGTCTTTGTCACGCTGGACGAGTCAGCCGAACCGGCGGCACCAACACCCATTGAGGCGGAGTTGCTCGCGCTGGACTCGGCTTTGCAAAGGCTCGCGGAGCTGAATGCGCGCCAGGCCCAGATCGTGGAGTGCCGATTCTTCGGCGGTTTGAATGTCGCCGAGACTGCGTCGCTGCTCGACGTCTCTGAATCGGTGATCGAGCGTGATTGGCGCGCGGCAAAGGCATGGCTGGCAGGCACGATTCGTTCCGGCACGGAGTGAGGACCGATGGACAACGTGCGCTGGGCTCAAATCCAGGACGTTTTCCATGAAGCACTGGAGCGGCCTGAGTCTGAACGACGGCCGTTTCTCGAGTCCGCTTGCCGCGACGATGCGCCACTGATGGCCGAAGTACTTAAAATGCTCAGGGCGGACAGCACTGGGGTATCGTTGCTGGATCGCGGTCTGCCGGATATTGCCTGTCAAATGCTCGGGACCGCGATGGATTCGATTCCCTCGCGGGAGTTCGGCCCGTACCGGCTCATGGAAGTGCTCGGCGAAGGCGGCATGGGCGAGGTGTGGCTGGCCGAGCAGATGCAGCCCGTACGCCGCAGGGTCGCCATCAAGCTGATCAAGGTGGGCATGGATACGCGCGAGGTAGTGGCGCGCTTTGAGTCGGAGCGGCAGGCGCTGGCGCTGATGGACCACCCCGCTATCGCGAAGGTCTTCGAGGCCGGTTCCACTTCGGGAGGCCGGCCCTATTTCGTGATGGAGTACGTCGCTGGCCTGCCCATCACCGCGTACTGCGACAAGCACAAGCTGAGCACGCGCGAGCGGCTGGAGCTGTTCATTCTCGTCTGCGAAGGGGTGCAGCACGCGCACCAGAAGGCGATTATCCATCGCGACCTGAAGCCCTCGAACATTCTAGTGACCGAGGTAGAGGGGAAACCGATGCCCCGGATCATCGACTTCGGCGTGGCCAAAGCCACCGCGCAGCGGCTCACTGCCGGAACCATGTATACCCGCGCAGGATCGGTGATCGGAACGCTGGGCTACGTGAGTCCCGAGCAGGCCGACTCAGGCGGCGAAGACATCGATACCCGCAGCGATGTGTACTCGCTGGGGGCGGTGCTCTATGAACTGCTGGTGGGTGTGCTGCCGCTTGACTTTCGCAAGCTGGCGTTCGACGAAATACTTCGCCAGCTGCGCGAGCAGGATGCGCTGCGCCCCAGCACGAAGCTGAGTACATTGGGCGGCGACTCCACTCTTACGGCGCAAAACCGCGGCGCCGATCTTCCCACGCTGGTACGGCAACTGCGCGGCGATCCGGACGCCATCGTACTCAAGGCTCTGG
Source organism: Acidobacteriaceae bacterium (assembly GCA_049693715.1). Lineage (GTDB taxonomy): Bacteria > Acidobacteriota > Terriglobia > Terriglobales > Acidobacteriaceae > PALSA-350. The sequence goes on from JBAVQC010000006.1 coordinate 2,445, forward strand.
AGAAGGATCGGAAGCGGCGCTATTCCTCGTCCTCGGAGCTGGCCGCCGACGTCGGGCGATGTCTCCGCCACGAGCCGGTCAGCGCTCACGCGCCGACCCTTAGGTATCGTACGCGCAAATACATTCGCCGTCACCGTTTGGGGGTTGCCGTAGCCGGGGCGGGAGTGCTGCTGCTGGTCGGGTTTGCCATCGTCCAGGGGGTACAGCTCCAGAATATCCGGCGCGAGCGCGACCGCGCTGATCGCATCACCCAGTTCATGACAGGCATGTTCAAGGTCCCCGATCCCAGCGAGGCCCGCGGCAACACCGTCACCGCTCGGGAAATTCTCGACAAGTCGTCGACGGACATCAGCACCGGGCTGAGTAATGACCCGGAGCTGCAGGCCAAAATGATGTACACCATGGCGAACACATATTTCGGTCTGGGGCTCTACTCGCGGGCAGAGTCACTGTTCAAGCGCGCGATGGAGATTCAGCGGCGGGTTCTCGGGCCCCGGAGCTCAGACACCCTGCGTTCTATGAGCGATCTGGCCAGACTCCTGACGAATGAAGGCCGATACCCCGAAGCGGAGAAGTTGGCGCGTGAAACGCTCGATGTTCAGCGGCGCGTACTCGGGTCTCGGAACCCGGATACCCTGGCTTCTATGAGCGATCTGGCCAGACTCCTGACGAATGAAGGCCGTTACGCCGCGGGGGAAAAGCTGTACCGCGAGACGCTCGAAATCCAGCAGCGCATCCTGGGCTCAGAGCACCCAAGCACTCTACAGTCGATGAGCAATCTGGCCGGCACTCTGATGTACGAAGGCCGTTACGCCGAGGCAGAGAAACTGTACCGTGAGACGCTTGATATCCAGCACCGCGTTCTCGGCCCGAGCAGCCCGGACGCCCTGCATTCTATGAGCCTGCTGGCGGCTACTCTGATGCAGGAAGGCGGTTACGCCGAGGCGGACAAACTGTACCGTGAGACGCTCGATATCCAGCGCCGCGTCATCGGCCCGGAGCACCCGGCGACCCTGAATACAATGAGCCTGCTGGCGGCTACTCTGATGTACGAAGGCCGTTACGCCGAGACGGAGAAACTGTGCCGTGAGACGCTCGATATCCAGCGCCGCGTCCTCGGCCCGGAACACGCGCAGTCCCTGTATTCGATGAGCGTCCTGGCCGCCACTCTGATGGAGGAAGGCCGTTACGCCGAGGCAGAGAAACTGAGTCGCGAGACGCTCGATATCCAGCGCCGCGTACTTGGCCCCCAGCATCCGGACACACTGAGAAGCCTGGAGTATGTGGCGGATGATCTCAGCCACGAGGGACGGTATGGCGATGCAGAGATACTTTTCCGCGAAGCGATCCAGACGGCAGGCAAGGCAAGCCAGCCAGGCGTGCTTGCCGATGCCTGGTATAACTTCGCCTGCGCGGCGACGACCGCAGGGCACCACGGCGAGGCGTTCGAGTATCTGGGCCACGCCATCGATCACGGTTTAGGGGGTGCTGATGCGACTGCAACCGACCCTGACCTGAAATCCTTGCACGGCGACCCGCGCTTTGAAGCTCTTCTTGCCAAAATGCGCCAGAACGCCACCGCCGCAACCACGCAGTGAACGGCGGCAGCGCGATCTGAATTTATACTCTTTCAAACCACAAAAGCGTGTGTTTCGAACTGTGCTCCTTTAGCGACCACCGCATCGGGGTCTTCGTTAGGGAATAGGACCTTGACCACGTTCTTGTAGATTGCAACCCACTCGGCGCGCAGCCACTCGTTCTCCTTCGAGCCCAATCGGCCGAAGTCAACTGCCTGCAAAGGCTTCAAGAGTGCAGTATTCGATAAAAACCACCAGTCCAAGATTTGCAGAAGACCGGTGTTCTCGAACAGCTCTGTCACATCCTCCAGAGCCTCGATCTCCGAACAAAAGAGCGGACGAATTTCGATCGAGGGAAATGAACTTCGATCCAGCATTTCATCGAGAAATGTGTTTAAGAGGGCAGAAATTCCAATCGTTCCGCCGATAGGATCGAGGGTCACGATAAAGAGGTACACATGCTTTATCCGTTTCAGATCGATCTGCGGAAAGAGGTCCGAGCCGTCCGGGCCAAAAAGAGTCTTCACTGCCTCTGCGAGCTGGACGACTCCCTTCTTGTTCTTCGACTCGTGATCGTGGACAAGAGATGCGTGACAGAGATCGGTGACAGAGATGCGTGACAGACGAAATGGTGACAGAGATGCGGAACAGACGAACTAACCCCCGGACACGTGTGACTGTTAGGCTTATCCCGTCTTAGTCAGAGGCACCGGCCCTAACTGCAAAAAATAAACCCTAAAAGCCCCTCGACGCTTCCGAAAAACCGTACTACTGTGGAAGTAAGAACCCATATGCCAGGACCGCCTCATTCTGACGGCCCTGCCCGGCTTTGCACCGAACCGCTTCTTTCCGCGCCGCCGCAACCAGCTTACAGAAAGCACGAGCTTCGACAGCGCTTACTGCTGCATCGTTTCTCGGCTATCGTAAGCTGCTCATAGCTAACAAAACTGATACCACGCTTTCCAGTCTGTGCTCCTTCGCCCACCGAGGAGTCCGCAGAGCGAGCAGAGGATCGCGTGATGAGCAGGAGTGCGCCCAGGCGTCCTCTTACGATCAACAGGTCTTTGACAACTTGGCACCACAAAAAACCGGACACCGGCCCTGCCGCGGGGGGAAGACCATCCTTCATCGCTGGAAAGAGCATCCTTTCCAGCCCCGTCCAACTCGAAAGGGGGGCTTAAGGCGCATAAGGCGCTTAAGGCGCACACTTCCACCCCGCCGAAACCTAAGTAAGAGGATACTTAATTCGCTTAGTTCGCTTAGTGCGCACATTTTTACATAGCAGATCGCACCATGCTGCTAGCCCGGCACACCACCAGCCTCCTTCATCCTTCCGCCACGGATAGCGATGTCTCCCGCAAAGGGCGCGCCTCCCGAGCCGTCGACGATCTTGCCATAGCGAATCAGGACGTCGTCAACAGTCGCAGGTGCGTTGGAGTGACACCCCGTGGGCAAAACGGCCAGTAGACCCGCCAGGCACAGTTGATAAGACTTCCGGGATGCGAGGATCTGCCGGGCAATGGCAAAGCTGATCATGGCTTACTCGGTCTAATCATAGGGTCTTAGATTATCCCAAGGCGAAAACGGTGGTGGGCAGACTCTGAGCAGGAAACATTCCAATTCGGCGCCTTCCCTTGATTCGACGTAGTCGCTTCACCTTCTTCCCTTCCCGGTCAGATAGCGAAAGTAGACTCGACAGGAATGCTTGCCGGAGCCTAATCTTACGACCAGGAAGTCAACATGCGATGTTCTTTTCGAAGTTCCTAACGAGAGACCTTCTTCTTGTCACCGTAGCAGCCACCTCTGCTATCACGCTGGCACAGCGAGCTAAAGCTCCGATGACTCCGACGGATTCCGGCCCTATATCCGGAGTAAGCGAAGGCGGATTGAGCGTCTATAAAGGTGTCCCATTCGCGGCCTCGCCGGTCGGTGATTTGCGTTGGCGTCCCCCGGCCCCTGTCACACCCTGGACGGGCATCCGTAAGGCCGAGGCGTTTGCGCCCGCGTGTATGCAAGATAGCGTATCCATGCCGGGCGAGACGCCGCCGGTTGTGAATGAGGATTGTCTCTACCTCAACATCTGGACGCCGGCAAAGAGCGCGCAGGAGCACCTGCCGGTGATCGTCTGGATATACGGCGGGGGTTTCATCAGCGGGTCGGCCTCGATGCCCTTGTATTGGGGAGACCGGCTCGCGCACAAAGGCGTGATCGTGGTCACGGTCGCGTATCGGCTCGGTCCGCTCGGCTTTCTTGCCCATCCTGAGCTGACGCACGAGTCCGCGCACCACTCGTCCGGGAACTACGGCCTGATGGACCAGATCGCCGCGCTCGAATGGATTCAGAGAAATATTGCAGCCTTTGGCGGCGACCCGAAAAACGTAACCATCGCCGGTCAATCCTCCGGGTCAATGTCGGTCAGTATGCTCATGGCCTCGCCGTTGGCGAAAGGTCTGTTTCAGCGCGCCATCGGAGAAAGTGGCGGTCTGTTTGAGCCGATCCAGCTCCAGCCAAAGTATCTACTGGCGAATGCGGAACGCGATGGAGAGAAGTACTCCGTCTCGCTCGGTGCGACCTCGCTCCAGCAACTGCGGAACTTGCCTGCGGCCAAGCTCACAGGCAACGCCGGAGGCACTGTTCATCCCGTGATCGAACCCTACGTGCTTCCGGCCTCGCCCTACGACACATTCACTTCAGGGCAACAGAACGATGTCCCGCTGCTTCTTGGTTCAAATGCGGAAGAGGCGCGTGCGTTGACAGACGTCTCCCACGTAACGGCCGCGACGTTCGATAAAGACCTTGAGCAAAGCGTCGGCGCTCTCCCGCCTCAACTTGCCGCAGCATATCCCCACACTACCGACGAAGAGGCGCGGCAGGCGCAACTCGGCCTCGAGCGCGATCTACGCTTCGGCTGGGACATGTGGGCCTGGGCGAGGCTGCAGGCCGCAACAGGGAAGAGCTCCGTCTATTACTATTCCTTTCGACAGCAGCCACCATTCCCGGCCGGTTCTATCTACGCAGGTTGGGGCGCGAGCCACTTCGCCGAGCTCTGGTATGTCTTCGACCATCTGGACCAGGAGCCTTGGCACTGGACCAAGGCAGACCGCAGAGTGGCTGAAGAGATGTCCAGCTACTGGGTCAACTTTGCCAAGGCGGGAGATCCGAACGGGCAGGGCCTTCCCGCATGGCCGGTATTCACCGACGCCGATGACAGAGTCCTTTATATGGGGGATCCGATCACCGTAGACCATGTGGCGTATATCAATAGCCTGAAGGTCTTTGACTCCGTCTACACGATGGTTCGTGGCAAGGCATTTGCCGCACGGTAGGTAGCAGCATATCCGTATTGGTTCGACACACCGCTGATCTCCTGTGTCGCATCCTTCACCAATCTCAGACGGACCCGAGGAGATTTTCGGACTATGGTAAGTCACTATTGCAGATTCGTATTGGAGTTTCGTGGCCCCTGTCCGCCCTTGCCTGTCCCGCCCTTGCTTCGGGATGATTGCGCCCACGTGTGGATGTATCGGCAAGACATCGAACGGCGCATCGGCAATCGCCACATTGCGTCCGAAACAAGGTGACCGTCCCCGGGTTACCCGCAATGAAGCTAATCGTAAACCCTGTGAGCAATCGTAAGCGTCTGAAGTTCCCCTCTTGGACAACTCTGGAGATTATCGTGGAAGTGTCCACTTATTCTTAGTGGACACCTGTTGTGCGACGAAGCGGCTTTGGAAGGATCGTTTTAGAGTGAGGAAGCCAAATTCCAGGGCAGGAGTTGCTCGATTCGATTGATGGGGTATTCGGAGATGCGGGACATCCATCGCATCTCTTGCTGCAATAAGTACGCTGTCACCGCATTAGCCTATAAAGGAGTAGAAC
>JBAVQC010000007.1:0-13675 GCA_049693715.1 Acidobacteriaceae bacterium
GTCGAAGCTGTTGCCATCCACGTAATCAATGAAACTCTGGTTCGAGGTGTAGATGCCGGCGCCGAACTGAACCAGGTAGCTTTGGTGATTCTGCCGTTTGTAACTCTCGGCCATGTACCAGGCGCAATCAGAAATCGTGGCCGCTAAACTGTTTGGCACCGGGTACCAGACGCCGTAAAAAGTCCCCGGGGTAGTGGTGTTGTTGGTAGCGTTCAGGGCGATATAGTTCGACCCCAGGTAGCTCACCACCTGGCATTCCGGCTGGTTGGTCGCGGAAGACCAGGCAACCGGAGCCACGCCGATCCCGCCGTAGCTCTTGAAGCCATCGGCATACAGAAGATTGTTCAAACTATTGACCCGGAGCGTCGTGAAGAAGCTGTTATCGAGTGGTTGCTGAATGAACTGCTCGCCGCTTGGCGTAAACAGTGCCGCCTGCCCTGCGGCATAACTCGTTCCCGCGCCCGTCGAAATGAGGACCTGGCCCGCACCGCTTGCCGCCGGTAGACCACCCGAAGCGGAGATGATCCCTCCTGAAACCGTGATGGTGCTGTTATCCGGCTTGACCACACCCATCGAGCCGCTGCTCGCGACCGGCAACAGGGCGGGTACCAGCGGAGTCGAGGGGCTGGTGTTCAACGCAGCTGCGATTTGGGATGAGGTGGCATTCGTCGAAGAAGAGGCGTTGTTGTTGTACACAATACCTGGAGAAGCAGGGAAGCTTGAGGAGACCGCCACGAACTGCGATCCATTCCACTGATAGTAGGAGTAGGGTGTGGTGGTCACATCGACCAGTCCGAAGCCCGATCCGCCGGTTACCGAAGCGATCACCGTCGCCGGATTTGCCGGGGAGGTCAGCTGATACCACTCAGCATTCAGCAGGATAGTGTTCGGTCCACCCGCCAGGGCCCTGGAGTTAGTAATCGCTTCCTGCAGGCCACCCGTACCCGAAGTCAGGTAGAAGCTCGTGTGCGCGTTATGTGCCGGCAGGCTTACAGCGCAATAGCTGCCTGTGATCGTAGCTTGTACCGGTGTGACTGTCTCGATCTGTGCTGGGTTGCTGTCGACGATCTTTATCGGGGTACCGGCCGTGAACGCGGGAAAATTCTTTCCGCCACCGCTAATGTTGCAGTTGGCCGGATCGAAGGCAAAGCCGTTCCCCTCGTTCTGCACTTTGAACTCGCCGAACTGTGAGGCGACAATCTGGCCCTCGACATTCTGCGCATAACTGTAGCGAGCCAGGCAGATGAGTAAGAACAATAGGAATCGCTTCACGCCGCCGCTCTCCGTAGCCATCCGGCTCGATATACGAACAGGTCGGGATTGGCTTTCACCAATGCCTCGTAATAGTTCTCCGCCTCTTGACGCAGATCCGCGACTACCTTTTCCGGGTCCGCCAGATCCAGGGCATGCAGGGTAAGTGGCCCAATGCGGCCATCGCCCACCACCGTCACTGCATCCTGCAACATCCTCGCCGCGTTCACCACGCCGACATTCACCCCCAGCGACAGCAGCTTGTTGGCGATATCCTGATCGGCGATTTCGGCGATGCAGAGTGGTTGACAATAGCTCACGTCGTAAATCCCCCGGGCAATTTGCAGTGCCGCCACTTGGCCCATCGAACTGTAGTAGAGGCAATTGGTGAGCTCAGGATGCCAGTGTTCATCGATTCCGAACCGCGTCCGCTTTCCATCCGCGGTCACCGTAACGACGCCTGACAGCGTCGCATCTTCCCATCCCAGCACGTAATCAATCGCCGCATCCAGATTCGCCATAAGCCCTGCATTTCTCACGGTCCTACCGTCCCACGCCGTGCGACAGGTGATAAGCCATGGTGATAATTGCGCCGGAAGCGCTCCCGCCCAGCAGCGAGATGATCACGGCCTTGAGCTTCTGCTTGCCGGCATTCTCGCTTTCCGACTTTTCAATGGTCGCCAGCCGCATGTCCAACTTATCGATGCGCAGATCCTGTCTGGCGATATCCCCCTGGAGTGTAGGCAGCCGGCCGTGCAGCGCTCCATTGTGAAGTCCCAGCTCTACACGAATCAGGCTGAGCTCCTCGGTGTTCTTGCGGCCCTGGTCGGTCAGCGTCAATAGTTCGTTAAGGATGAGCTGCTGCCTCGACGCCACTGATTCGGGAATCATGAAGTCTCCTGCCTCAAAGCTCTGCGTCATTAGAAACGCACCGTTCCTGAGAACTTCACCGGGCCCCTCACGGTGATCGTGTAGATCCCCGAAAGCACCGGAAAGACAGCGAGAGGCAGCGGGTTACTCGTAAAGCTGCCGGCAACCGCGGTAAACGTGGTCGAGCCCGGAGCCACCCCGGTCACCAATCCACTGGTCGTATTCACCGTGGCATGGCCCGGCGCGCTGCTGAGGTAACTGTGCGCCAGGTTGCCATGGGCGTCGCTCGTGGTGCAGTCGTCGCTCGACCCGTCTGAGTAGCTACATGTCGCCTTAAGTTGATTAGTTGAGCCCACGAACAGCCCGGTAACTCCTCCGGTGGTCGCAAGCGTGATTCCGGTCAAGGTAACGGACGGATTGGTGACGGTGATAGGGAAGGCTGTGGAGTTGAGGCCGGTGCTGATGACGGCGGTGATTGAGGGCGTACCCGCTGACACCGAGGTGACCAGGCCGGGCGAGGCTGCCCCGACATTCTCAACCGTCGCCTTAGTCGGATCTGAACTCGACCAGGACGAAACCGCATCTCCATAGATATCGGCCACCGTGCAGTCCTGGTCGGGGCCGCTGGTGTAATGGCACTTGGCCGCCATCTGCGCCGTGTTCGGGACCACCAAAGAGCTTGCGCCGGTAATGTACGCGCTTATCAGGGTCGGCGGTGGGGCATTCACTGTCAGCGGCAGGTTCCCACTCGTCACCGCCGTGGTTGTCAAATCGATGTACTGCGAGACCTGCTGGCCCGGGCTTCCGCTTAGACTCAGCGTGGTCGGGAGATTGGTGTAACTGCCAAACGGGTTCCCTACGTACCGATAGGGATAAGTGCCGCTCCCGACAAGAGGAGCGCCCCCGCTGCACGAACTGTTGCAGTTGCTGAAGCCCTGGGTGGGACTAGCCTGCGTCTGGCTTGTGGTCGAACCCACCCAATACCCCTGATCGGGCGGAAGCGCAGGGCAGCTTGCCATCGAAATGACAATGTCTCCCCCGGGCCACGAGGTCCCGGTGGTGGTATAGCTGTTCGAGCAAAGCGCGGAGGCGTTCTGCGTCGTCGGCGTTCCCAGCACCAGCAAGCAGGTCCAGAGCTTGCCGGACTGCCAGTTGGTTGTAGCCGGGATCGTGATGTGACAGTTGCCGGGGGTGTAGCCGCTTGCCGAGGAGCCGGTCACCCCGTAGATTTCGTTGATAGCTCCGTTATTGGTTCCCCCGGTGACGTTTTCGAGGCTGGTGCCCAGCATGGAAGGGGATGGGATCACGCTGCCGGTCAGGCTAGTCGAGCCTGCGGCTACCCCGGTGACCAGCCCGCCCGAGCTCACGGTCGCAGTAGTCGGAGCCGAGCTCGAAAAGCTAGATACCTGGTTACCGTGGCTGTCCACGGTGTTGCAGAGGGTCGTGGTGCCATCACTGTAATGGCAGGTGGTGATGAGTTGGTTGGTGGAGCCGACGTTGATCGAACTCGCCCCGCCGGCAGTCGCAAGCGACACGGAACTGAGTGTCAGTGGGCTGGCGTTCACGGTGAGCGTGGCCCCTGGCGAGGTCGTAAACCCGCCAGTAACCACCGCGGTTACGACCGAGGTACCGAGCCCGGCGCCGGTCGCAAGACCGGTGTTCGAGACGGATACGTTTCCATTCGAGCTCATCCAGCTGGTAACCGAGCTGCCCTTGGAGTCGGGCGTATTGCAGCCCGTTGTCGAGCCGTCCGAGTAAATACAGGTGACGATCATCTGCACCGCGCTGCCGATGCTCAGGGTGCTTACTCCGCCCGTGGGCGCGATGGTTGCGCCGGTCAGAGTCACCGCTCCACTCGTGGTATACGCTGCCGAAACTACCGACGAGGGCGTGAAGCCGAAGCCTGACGGGTAGCTGGTGGGCTGATTCGCGGCCCCCCACATGCCAACCGCCTGCACCGTTGCCGGGCCCGAGAGGACGACAGTGCCCCCGCTATCGACTCTCTTCGCTGTGCCTGCACCCGGGACTGGCGTAGAGCCATCAGTGGTGTACCAGATGCCCGTGTTCGCGAGCGGGAGGGTGCCCGCGGTGTAGCCTGCATCGGTAAGCGTCACCGTCAGGGGAAACGTCTTATTTCCAGATGCTGGGGATATAGTCGCCGCCTGACTGGCGAAGGTGGTCGGCGTAGATTGCTCCACGTTTCCACTGATGGTCGGCGGGACATTAGCATCAGGACTGCCTGGAAATTCTTGACCAATGAATCCGCCGTTGCCGCTAGCAAACGTGCAAGCTCCACCAGCCATGACCGAGCCTTGCATCGTGTTGTTCGACAATTGCGTGGTGGCGTTGACAAAGCCCCAATTCAACCCGACGCAAACGTAGCCCTGGATAAGGTTGTTTTCATAGGTACTTCCAACCCCTTGCCCCCAGGCCTCGAACCCCCATGAAATACCGTTCGTACCTGAGGATGTTGAGTTAGGGTCGTAAATAATATTGCTCGATGCGTCAACAAAAGTGTTCGGTTGGGAGCCAAAAATATTCCCATTGTCGCAGCAAGGCAGTGAAAATGCGTATTGCCCTGCGTTTGCTGAACTGTAGTCGGGTGGCCCGAGGACGTTGTATCGAAAGTGAGTAGGGCTGTTGTAAATCTGCGCCTGGTACTCGACCTGAATTCTGCGGATCGAAGAGAACCAGTTGTATTGAATCAAGCAGTTGGTGCAATAGCTGGTCGGCTGCCCGCTGTTGAAGGTCACGTTCAGCATATGAAACCCTTCTTCGAGGTGGAAGAAGGTGTTGTATTGGAGTGTTAGGTTGACGACGGCTCCGGGGTTTTGGGCGGAGATTATCAAGCCGGCACAGTTGCCTGGAAAGTTATCGGAGGTGACGGTAAACGGCACGAAACCGTCGCTGGCCGTGCATGAGTTTATGTCCCCGAAGGAGTTGTACTCGATGTCGAGATTAGTTAGGGTGATCCCGGTGTTGAAGTTGAAGTAGATCGCCTGGCAAGAGACACAAGGCTGGTTGCATCCAGCACCGCAATACTCCGATGGGACGCTGGTCGTCTGGTTGTGGAGGAAGACAAAGTTGGAAAAGCTGCTGCCGTTGGTATGTAACGCTCCGGCACCGTCCAACTGCAGGTACTCAAGCCCGGTAGATGCCCCGCTGGTGCAGTTATCGGCATAGAACAGAGAAATGTTGGCCGTGCTCGTGGTGATCTTGGCGGTGGCCGGGGTCGCTGTCGGGCCTTGCAATACAACGCCACATGGTAGCGTCACCGACGATGTGACTGTGGTCGATCCGGCGTTGAGCTGAAGCGCGTTCCCCGATCCGCACGAATTGAGAGCAGACTGCAGCGACGATTGGGAAGGGCTGGTCAGGGTCGTGCATGTTGCCGCGTGCGCCGTCGCCCCGCACAGGAGAGCAAACAGGAAGAGCAGCCAGAGCCTTCTCATTCGATATCCACCCATGTGCTTGTGGCGGCGTCGCAGACGTAGAGCAGGTTATTCGTGCTATGAGCCCCGGTTGTGTTCGAGTAGATCGACCCATTGCCGTAGGTCGTCCCGCAGCCAGTCGGGACCCCGGCGCCATTCAAAATCTCCACCGTCCCCATGGTGATCGTAGGGGTGCCGCTGCCATGGATGTTGACGGTGGGGTTTGATGTATTGGAGGCAGGCGGAGTGCCTCCGGAGGTCGCTCCCCCTCCGTCCGCGATCCAGTAGCCATTACCCTGGCCGGTTCCGCTGCCAAGAAGTCCCTGCGATCCTCCGCCGGCAGTTCGCCAAATGCTGTACGTTACGATGCCCGCCGTCCATGGGCATCCCACTTGTATCCCCTGCGGAAAGACCCAGGTGGCCGAAACTCCGGTGACCGTTGTCGTGGTCCCGGGAACCGTCGCGCCGTCGACGTCCAGTCCCGAACAGACCCAACTCGCCGTGCTTGATCCCGAAGGTAAAGCTCCGCCCAATAGCGGCGCGCCGATGGTCGCTGGCTGGATGATGTTCAGTGTTCCGGCATGACCCCCGGCAAGCGATTGCGGGGCCAGGGAGGTCCCCGGAATATTCGTCTGAAGCAGATACCCCGAGTCAGAGAGCAGGGGGTGGAACGGAAAGGCTGTGCCGAAAGTCGTCTGACCCTGGATTAAGTTGAATGCCCCAGGATTCTGCTGAGTGATCGCGCCGTTATTGGCCACCCATAGCTCGTTGCCGCCATTATTGATGGAAAATACGCTCGGGCCCCCGTGGTTGTAGGGGGTAGGGTTATTCACAGCGAAGAGTTGAGGCTCGCTCGATCCGTAGGCAATGACCGTCGATGGCGGCTGCTGAGGACTCCCGAGAACAAGCGAAATGGCCACGACCGTTGCACCGCTATTGTGAGTGGCAACTGTGGTCAGGTAAGCTCCCCGGCTGATTCCCGCCAGGTGCGTGCTGTCCGCGATCGACGTGTAGCACTCATACTCCCCGTCGACGAAGAAGCAGCCGGCCGGCGAGAACGTCGAGGTACTCGTGACCTGGATAGTGTTGTCGCCCGCGCCCTGATTGGCCGTGAGTGAGGTCTCGGTGCCCTTGGTGGGGCACGTAAAGCCCTGCTGGATGCCGGTGACTGGCGACTGCTGGCAGCCGTTGGGGCTGCCGCCGGTGGTAGATCCTCCAGGCAGGTTGATCGTGGTGGCGTTGATCGTCTGCGCGTTGAACTCTTCAGCGACTGGCGCGAAGGCGAGTGCGGCGATCCGCACCTGGTCAGCGGTAGTTGCGCCGCGCAAGATCAGTCCCAGTCCGCACCCTGCGGCGGTGTTTCCAGTGAAATCGATCTGCGCCTGAAAGACCCCGGCCAGAGTCGTGGGCCACGCATTCGTGAGTGGCACGTTGTAGGTGCCGATCACCCCGTTGCAGGTAGTCCCTACCTGAAAACTCCAGGTGTTCGTCGCAGCCGTCACATCCTTCGCGATCAAGTACATCGTGTACTTGCCGTTCGCGATGCGCTGCCCCGGACCTACGCCCAGCCCCTCCAGGTTGAATTTGCTCGTGAAGCAGTAGTAAGTCCCAATATTGTTCCCCACATTGCAGGCGGTATAGCTATGGGTCACTGGCGCCGTGTCGTCGAAGGTGTACCCGACGCTCATCGCTTGCGGTTCATACTGGAAATCGGAGTTGAACTCTTCCGGGGTCACGAGACCGCCTTCGAGCGAGGTGAAGGGAGCGGTCAGGTTGCCGGCAAAGAAGGTTTCGCCATTCTGGTTGGGAATGACAGCCCGTCCCCCCACCTGGATACCTCCGAATGGACCAGTGGGACTGCCAAAGGCCTGGGCGGTGGTACCGGTGAAATCGTTGCCAAAGTTGTAATTGATCAGAGAATTCAGGCTATAGACGTTCCCTTTCGGCTCGCTCCCCGCGGTTGTGCTCGCCGAGGAAGTGTTTTGTTGGCCGAAGACGACAACGGGAACCTGAGGAGAATTGTTGAAGTTGCCGCCGAACCAATGCTGCTGGGCGCCGCCGATATAGACCTCGCCCCCCCCGCCCATGTGCTGGTCTTCGATCTCGGAGTTGTAGCTGTCCCACTCCCATTGCGGCATCGACGCCGCGTGCGGGCCTCCCTCCGGCTCGCAGTAGATATTCTTGAAGTGGTCGAGCGTCATCGCGGTGAAGTAGGCCCCGGTCTGGTCATCGTGGTTGGCCACCATATACCAGCACGTATCCGCCCCCAGGCTGCCGTTGGTGACGGTTTGCTCCTGCGAGTACATGTTGAAGTTGGCGAAGCTGTTTTGATTGCCCGCGGCCATGATCACGGGGTTGGTGGCGTAGAGTTGCAGCCCGTCCCAGTGGGTGCCGTCGCCTGTCGGCTGGCTTGTCGCATAGGCGTGATTCTCAAGCGATGGCGGTCCGTTCGTGATCCCGAAGAACGAGAACAAGCCATAGAGATTGGCAAAGGTCGAGGCGTAGTGCGGCGTCACAAAGTAGATCAGCCCGGTATTGTTAACCTCTTGCCACGTCTCCCCGTTGATCTCGTTCGGCCAGGCGAAGAAAGACAGGTTCTCAATCTTCGCGTTGGCTGACCACCCGCCGCTGCCGATCTGGTGCGCCCCGCTCACCACCGGGAAGGCAAACACGTTGTTGCCCACATTCCACCCGGGATAATAGGTTGCCGTCCCGCTGGGCGTGGTGTCATTGGCATTGATGGACGGGATCACCGGCCAGGGATAGCTGGGCTTGAACCGGTTCAGCGGAAACACCGTCGCATTCACCGCGTGTGCGGCCCGCGCCGTCCCGTTCTGCGCGCACTGGATGCCGTACAGGGTGTTCGCCGGCGAAGTATTGCCAGCATTCGATCGCCCGAAGTACGAGAACTGCTCGCCGTCAATCTGCATCAGCCCGAACGGCGGCACGTTTGATTCCCAGCCGGCAACCGGGTTGATATTGTTCGAGAGCGTGATCGACGTGGGGCAAGTGCCCGCGCCGATCGCGGTTGCCAGGTTCTGCACGCTCGATCCGGCGAACCATTCCGCCTGCGCATTGGTGGACCCGGAAGGCAAAGCCGCATTCAGGGTGCGCGCCGTGAAGCCGGTCGAGCAGCTGCCGGCGGTCGAGGCCACGGTAGACGTATAAATCGACGGCAAGTAGGGGAAGATCACTGTCGCGCCCACGGCGGGTGCGGTCTCCGCGCTGGGCACGCATATCACAGCAGAACTGGCGGTGATGTTGGCCACGCCGTTGCTCGCCCCCACCATCCAGCCCGGCGCCAAAGGATTCGCCGCCACTCCGGTGAGCGCTGCCACCGGCCGATACATCGCCGCCACCGCAGTGGTCCCCGAATCATTCACCTTCTGCCACGGCTGGGTCGCATCAATCCTCGAGTCGAACAGGAAGGTCATGTCGTGAATGTGCGCCGCACCCTGGCTCACGCCTTGCGTCAGACTGGGGTCCGACGCCTGGAACAAATCCTCACCCGGCATCTGGACCAGAAGCGAATTGATCCCTAACCCAATCGGGCTCTGGCCCTTCAGCAACTGCGTGTGTGTCATGCACGTCCCGGCAGGGATGACAAAGGTGCCCCCAGCGCCGACCGTGTTCATCGTCTTGGTGATCGCCGCGGTATCGTCGTGGCCCAGGTTGATTTCGTGATAGACCGCCTGGGTGAACGGCGAAGGTGTAGTCAGCACCGCGTGTAGCGAATCAGTAACCGAAACGATGGCAGACTCGAACTGCGTCACCGCCCCGCCGCTGGTGGTGCCCACCGCGACAATGCTCCGGCCCACGTCTGCCGCCGTGATCGCGCCATTCTGGATCGTCAGCGTCGTCGATCCGGCTGTCAGTATGCCGTACACCTCGCGCGTATCGCAGGCGGCGCCGTCTTCGGTGATGTTGCGCGCGAACGCCGGCACGTCGTTGCGCAGGTCCAGCACGCGGTTATTGCCTGTGGCCACGAACGGCGTCCGGCCCGCGCCTGGCTGCAGGATGACCGAACCATTGTGCGCCGCGGCCGCGGTCACCGCCTGTTGCGGCGTATACGTCGAAAGGCCTGCCGTGGGTGAGCCGGCGATGTAGATGTCCTGGTCCACCGCCGCCGTATTGTTCTGGTTATTCCCCAGGATATCGCTCTGCCGCGTGCTCAGGTCCCCCGCGCTTCCGCCGAGCGGCACCAGCACATACTGCGTGCCATTCCAGCGATACCAGTTGTAAGGCGTGGTAGTCACATCGACCAGGTTCAGCTGGCTGCCCCCCTGGGCCGCCCCGATCACCGCGGCGAAATTCGCCGCCCCCACCAGTTGGTACCACGCACTGTCCAGCACGACCGTATTGGTCGCCGGCGTGGTCATATTCTGGTTGAGCGCTTCCTGCAGGCCGCCGGTGGCCGAAACCAGGGAAAACGGAACCTGGTGATCGTTGACCGGAGCAATACTGACCGCGCACGTCACGTTGCTGTTCACAATCGCCATCGGCGTAACCGTCTCCGTCAACGACGGATTGGCATCGACGATCTGGATCGGAGTGCCGACAGTGAACGCAAAAAAGAAGCTGGCCCCGCCCTGCACCCGGCACGAATCTGGCGCGAACGAGCTATAGGTATTCGGAGAGTACCCGGGAACCTTCCACTTGCCATACTGCGAAGCAATGATCTGGCCTTCGATATTCTGCGCCTGTACGGAGGCAGTGCAGAGCAGAAGAGGCAGGAGCGCAAGCACTTTTTTCATAATCGAGGATATCGAATAGCGGGAGTCAAAAGATGTTTTTCGCCAGGTCACAGTGAAGTGGCACTCCCCACCAACCGGCTAGGGATGCATCCCGATGCAGTCAATCTCAGACAAACTAATCGAGTTCGCCCCACTGGCATCAGCATTCTGAATCGTCAGTGTGAAGCTCGTAGCAGTCTTTGCACTAAAGTAAATCGTGTTCAGAGTCAGAGCCGTGGGCGACGAAGGTGTGCACGTCACTGCGTACGAACTATTGGCGAATGCGCTGGCCCAGGTTGCGTTGATACTGCAAGTTGAAAACGCCGTAGTGCCCGTACTGCAAAGTCCAGTATTGATCACCAGGGCCTGGATCGTCGGGATCGCCGCTCCGTTGCTTGCGCTCTGGATGCGGCCGTTCGCGTCGACCGTGATATTCGGGTTGGTGTAGCTTCCTGGGGTGACGGCCGTAACCTGCAGCCCAACCTCCGTGCGCGTGGAGCCGGGATTATCGTTGACCGAAAAGTCAGTCGAGAAGTTAAGAAACGGCTCCTGGTTGAGGATAGAGCCGTTGCGCAGCATACGCTGGTAGTAGACCGTCGGCAGGCTGCCGCAACTGCCCGGCACAAATGCGGTGCCATTCGAGACCAGGCATTGCCCATTTGTGCCGGCGCCGCCGCCGAACAAGTATCCCAGATTTGTCGTGATGTACTGATTCTCGACATCAATGCCATAACTTGGCGTGGATGTGCCCACTCCCAGAAACCCAACATTGATCAGGTTATACCCGGTCATGTTGAGCGGGCCGGAAACGCTTTGCGGCCCGTGGTTCAGTGGCTGTGACAAAAGCGGCATCGGATAGACCACCGTCCCGTTCCACAGCGGAGCGCCATTCGAGATGTTCACTGTGCCCGAGGGGCCACCATTCAACTGCCAGGTCTGCGGCCAGCCAGGGTAAGCATTCCCGCTCGAGGAAATCAGCGACACGTTGTAGCCCGAGTAGGGAATGATCGTGTCATTGAAGCCGATGCTGCATAGGCTCGTGTTCCTGGCGGGGATCGTCTCGCCCGTGCTCTGCGGCTGCGAGGATTGCACAAAGGTACCCGTGGGACCAGCCGAGTTGCCCTGGGCCGTTTCCGCACCGCTTACCGTGCCCACGTAAACCCGCATGCCGGCTGCCTTTGCGGGAAACGTAGCCGGCGGCGAAATGGTCAGCGACCCCGTGCCAGTCAGCTGCACCTGCAATTCAGGCGAAGCCAGCGTTTCCAGGTTGCTGTTGTCGTAGAACGTAAACACCACGTAATAGATCCCGGCCGCCATCGTGCCCGAACCATACGTGATCGATGTGGAAGGCAGCGACAACGGGTTGGGCATCCCCACCACCGAGCCGTCGGTGGACGTGTAGCAGTAAGCCGTTGTCGGAACGATGCTGCCCGTGCCCACCGCCAGGCCTGCCTGTTTCAGCACAAAGTTGAGCGTGCCATTCTTCACCGGCAGCCCTGAGGGGCCTTGCAGCGTCCCGGTGACAGTGCCCCCATACGCTGTGGCTGTGGCCATAACCAGAGTAAGCAGAGCTCTTATCTTCATGATAGTTAGAAACCGCCGCCGCCAGGCACCAGCTGGATCCCGCGCGTGATCACCTCACCGTACTCGTTCCGGGTATACGTCTTGACCCAGGAGCGTGCATTCCGGAACGTAGCGAATCTCTTATGTTTCCCCAGCCACGCCAGTTCGCCGGCTTTGACGAGTGCGTCCACTCTGCTTTTGGTGTAGTGATGATGTCGCCGGCTGGCACATTTATGCGCGATGTCGCCGCAGGTAAGAGAACGAGCGTCATCCTCATTGAGGATGCAGATCTTGAGAGTCATACATCTCCGTCTCGTCACTTAGTCCCAAGGTCCAGGCGCTGGGAGCGCAATGCAGAGGCAAGCGGACGAGTGCTTATCTTCCGATTCGAATACTGGTATAGATTCCAACCACACCCAAAAAGTATTAACTCTTCTTCTCCGCATCGCGTAATAGTCGTTTTACGCGGTAGAGCGCGCACTTCACGGCACCTACCGTTGTTCCCAACGTCGCCGCAATCTGCAAATCGGGCATATCCTCGAGGTAAGCCATCTCAAGAATCTGGCGTTGCAGGGGCTTCAATGTTCCCAGCAGCCGCTCCAGATCCATCCGGGCGCCCACGCTTTCCAGTTGCGTGTCTCTACTCGCAAACAGGGGTAAACGGGGACTCGTTGCGGGATAGGAAGCTACGGATCGCTGACAAAGGGCGCGAAGCATGTCCTTTTCGAGCCCTCGATAGCTTTAGTGAAACCCGCCTAACTCCTGTGGAAGCAATGGCGGGGACGACGGGACTCGAACCCGCGACCTCTGCCGTGACAGTACACGTCTTATCAGCGACTTACGTTCTCTGCGGGTAAATTTGGGGGTAAGAGTTTTCCGGACCGGTATACCCTTTCAGGGTTTGGTTGAAACGGAGGTCGTCAACATGGCAAGTACGGCTATACGTAGGTCTGCGCGGTTGAGCGCGGCATTAGCAATCGCAGCGTTGTTTGCCAATTCTGCAAATTCCGAGCCAGAAGACCCAGTTGCAGTGATCACACAGTGGGAGCACGACGCTGCGGCAGCGGACGTAGCCGGAGATATTTCCTTCTTGCAGAAGAATCTGTCTGATGACTGGACGGACGGCATGAGCAACGGCAAGTTTCAGAGCAAGAAAGACGTGGTCTCCGACTTGACCGACCAAACACACTTCACCATGCTGCACGAGACGCTATCGGACATCAAGGTTCGCATTTACGGGGACACTGCAATCGCTACCTACGGTGAGACCGATGATGCGGTGATTAATGGCGAGCGCCGCTCAACAACCATGATCACGACCGATACCTTCGTCAAAATGGACGGTCGATGGAAGGAAGTGGCCGGACACAGCTCCGCTGTACATCAATAACTGTCGAGATGGTCTCATTCCTCCAGCTACTCTGCGATGCGGTGGGATTTGAAAGGGAGTCCCCCTTTTCCCCCCTGAGAGCAAGCACTGCGGTGAAGTTACCGGAGAGGCTCGTTTACCGGGATACGTATTTCCTGGGGGAATAATGAGTCGGCCGAACGCCCACGACCTATCAAGAAATGGGACATGGCGGCTGAGCTTCCCAAACAGGCTTGGTTGAGTTGAGCGAGAGACGTGCTATTCGGACTAAGCAACGCTCTGGCTCGATCCCACTCGGGATTAGGCGGAGAGGGCGGGTGAACAGCCTGGGATATCCGTCTTCCCACGTCATTGCCGAGTGCGGTTGCGTGCTGTGCTGCATTTGTTGCGAGGCCCATTGAGCCTCCGGTTGTGGCTTCGACGAACATGGTCGCATGTGTGTTGCTGACACCAGTTCT
>JBAVQC010000008.1:0-3696 GCA_049693715.1 Acidobacteriaceae bacterium
GGATGGTGGGTGAGCGGATTTTTATACGCGCATGGGCCAGAGGACTTCGAGAGCCGAAATGAGCCAGGGCAACGGTGCTGCTTTCTGCGCGCCAGGCTCATCACGCTCCAGCCAGTGAGCCACGCGAGTTAAAGTGTGGGAAAGAAATGAAAGTGCCGGCTGAGAACAGTCCACACCCTTCGACCAGCGGCGAACCGTGGAGGAATCCGGCACGCGATCCGCATCCTTGAATCTCGACACTGCTCTTTCCCATGAACAGTGCTCCACAAAGCGCCGCAGCAATGTGTGGCAGCGCGCCACCAGGCTGTAATGGGTGTAAGGGAGTGAGTACACTGGCAGGAAGGTGAAGGTCCTTCCGCACTTGATGCAGCGGCCCCGGCGAATCCCGATCCAGTCGTGATGTTCGTCGTGCGCCTGCTTGCGCCGGCGCCCGTGACCGATGATCGTATCGCTCTCACAAACCGGACAATGGCGTAAGATGATTTCGTCGCAGTCTTCCGCCCAGCCGGCCGCAGCCCTGTCCAGCGAGACGGAAACTGGGACAAAGAGGATCGTTACCTCACAGGGGTTCTGCTCCCGGCGTGACCCGCCAAGATCTCAGCTGGAAACAGAGCCCCGCCTCCTGAAGAATCCAACTGAAAGAAAATATAGCTTCTTATAAACAGCTCTTGAGAGGTGATTCAGATTTTTGGCCGGTTATCTCCGCCGATGCACTCATCTAAATCGACGCAATGGGAGGAATAGCCGCTTCCGCGACGCCTCTGGCGATGGCAAGGAGCCCTTTCCTCAAGGCATTGCGTACCAGGCGCCACGTCCGCTGCCGTGGAGCGCCAATCCGGAAATAACCCAGTTACTTCCGGATTGGCGACCATCCCACCGGAACGAACAATTGAGGCGTCAAAGAGCCCCCTAAATTATGCCAGCGCAGGATTCAGACTGACTGTACGGGTTACGGAAAGGACCGTAATGTCGTCCTCTTGGCCAAACTGGGTGGCTGCTTCCGCGATAGCCTTCGCTGGTTGGTTGCTGATGGCCTCGGTGCGCTCAAAGCCGTAGAGTTCTCCTTGCGGGTTGGTCGCCTCAACCACACCATCCGAGACAAACGTGAGCCGGTCGTTGGGAGCGATCTCGTAGCGCGTCTCTGCATAGCTGGCTTCGCCCAATATGCCAAGCGGGAGGCCGGGTTCGACCGCCATTTCCTCGCCATTGAGATAGGGAGCTGGATTGCCGGCGTTTGCAAGAGTCATAGTGCCATTTGCCGTAATGTGCGCGGCGCAGCATGTGACAAACCCGTCCATTCGCCCATGAAGCACCCGGTTTAGATGTGCCAGCACTTCAGCGGGCCGGCTTGAGGCATAGTCGTGCAAAGAGCCCATAATCGCGCTGACGGTCATGGCGGCCTTCAACCCTTTTCCGCTCACATCTCCTACCACGACCAGTACGCCGCCGTCTTCCGGCATTACGCGGAAGAAATCCCCGCCCACTTGTTTGGCTGGTGCATATGCGCTCTCGACCCTGAATCCCGGAACGTCTGCGGCCGGAACCACAAATTGCCGCTGCACCTCCCGCGCCGCTTCCAGATCTGCGTTGGTCCGTGCATGCTCCATCGTGATCCGCCGATGCCGCGCAATCATCACCGGCGCAATGGAAATCAGGAAGAAGAACATCGAAAGATCATCACAGTCGTAACTGAATCGCGGCCCCAGGTGGAACCGGCCCACCAGCCCGGTCAGGCCTAGAACCTCAAAGCCATTTGCCAGCAGAAACGAAGGCAGGAGCAGGGCCGCGTCCCGGCTGCCTCGACGCCATTGCATCGCCAGGAACACCAGGGAACCTGCCACAAACGGCAGCTGCACAGCCAACAACACATAGGCGAAATTTGGGAGATATCGGCCCAGCCCGTAGAAACTCGCGGCTGCCAGCACCTCCGGCACGAGCAGAAGAATTACCTGGTAACCCCGCAGCGCCCAGTTCATCCGCACATTGGTAAAGGCCGCTAGAAATCCAATCAACGGCGCGTATCGCGCAATCTGGCCAAATTCATTGAGCCAGCGCTGCCACCCCGGGCCGACGATCGGGTAAACAACGTCAAAGCACGACATCAACGATGTCGAGCCGTCCAGCCACAAAAAGGCTGCGAACCACAGGTATTCGCGGCTGCCCCTGTCAAAGGCAAATGCCAGAAGCAGAACCGCGCCGCCCAGCAATTCGCCCAGGCAAAGCAGAACCTGCGGCAGAAACCGGTAAAAGCGCGCGGCATCCAAGGCCGTCCGGCGATCGGACAGCAGCGCCGATGTACCGAGCAGCACGTCGCCTTTTCCCAGCCCAACAGCGCCAGACCTTGTCTTGCCGGGTTGATCGAGGCGAATGGCAAGCAGGGACGGGGAGCCGGGCGAAGCCGCTGTCAGGTGGATAAGAATCCCGCGCTGTGTGTAGTAGTTGGGGCCAGGCAGCCGGCTACAGTCGGAAACCTTCGAGCCATTGACAAAGATCTGGCACCCGGTCGCCTTCGGAGCGATCAGAAGTGCGAAATTTGCGGGAATGTTTTGCCACGGAATGAGCGCTCTGAACCAGAGAACCCCCTCTGCTGTGCTCAGGTTCTTGCTTTCCGTGGAGCCGAGTTCCACCTGCTGCCAGGCGCTGTCGTCCTGTGTCGGACTGGCCCCTTGCGGATCGTCCCCGGCGTGGACCCGCCAAGGCCCGTCGAACGATTCGACCTGCCTCGCATGGCGCTCGCCGCCTCTTCCCTGCGCCGAGACAGAGTGGGTCTCGGCCATGGCCCCCAGGGCGGACACCAGCACAAGAAGAGCGGCTAATCTGCAGGGAGACATACCGAAAGGATATCGTGGCCCAACGAGATTGAGACCGCAGAAACCTCAGGTCAAAGCTACGGAAGCCAACAGATTTCGACTTTCGAGCTCGAACGGCAAGGTTCCGGGCGAGTCACCGCCTATCCGGAAGTAATCCCCAAAAATGCGGTTCTGTCCGGATTGGCGACAACACACCCAGAACCATTAAGAGAAGGCCGATGAATCTCTGACTAAGCGTTACTCCCTGTTCCTTGTTTATCTCAATTGTCCACCCTCGATGGCGTTGCAGCATTGCGGCGGCTCGGGTTGGAGTGAAACTGGGAACGCTTAATCTGCGGCAATTACAAGCAGAGTTGCGTCGTCTTGAAAATGGGCTCCGCAAAAGTCAGTGACCTGCGCGAGCAGCTGGTTGTCAGGATTTCTCCGCAACCATTTCGGCTCACCCCTGAAGCCGGCATCTGCCTTCATTTAATTGGGGGTACAATAAAGTATGCACACGGTGGTCGAAAGGCCGAGTTTCAGAAGCAGGCGAAGGCAGTATGGAGCGATGCGGACCGCGAAACATTCATCGACTGGATTGCCGCCAATCCAGGTGCAGGCGACGTCATTCCTGGCGCGGACGGGGCACGCAAGGTGCGCTGGGGCCGCGCGGGAAAAGGCAAGCGCGGCAGCGTGAGGGTGATTTATTTCCACCTTGCCGACGATGAGATCGCGTTGCTGGTGATGGCTATGCCAAGGCGGTGCAGGCCAACGTAAAGCCGAAGGACATCAAGCGGGGTTAAAGACATGAAGGCACTGAAGAAGATGGACGTGAACAAAATCGCCCGCGCCATCGAAACCGACGCGGGTCATGCGTTGCCTGGTTTGCGTGAATCTTTGGCGCAAG
>JBAVQC010000009.1:0-6397 GCA_049693715.1 Acidobacteriaceae bacterium
CCTTGGATATGGCGGCGATGAAAAACAACTTCGCCCCGCTCCTGGTCTGGATTCTCTTCGGAGCCGCCCTCGGCGCGCTGCTTCAGGTGTTCAGTCAGCTTGCCGAGGCTTGGTTCGGGCCGGAGACTGCACCCACTGTCGTGATTCCGAGCAGCGTCAAACGAATCGTCATCCTCGGCGGCGGCTTCGCAGGGATGAGAACCGCGGAGTCGATTGAGGAGCAGTTCGCCGGGAATAACGGTGTCTCCGTTTCGCTTATCAGCGAAACCAACGCTCTTCTGTTTACGCCTATGCTGGCTGAAGTCGCCGGGGGAAGTCTAGAACCAAGCGATATCAGCGTCCCTCTTCGAAGTGGTCTTCGCCGCACCCAATTCGTGCGTGCAACAGTCAGCGGAGTGGATTTCGAGCGGCGCATCGTACTTCTCGACGGGTCTGACCGTGAAGGTACTGGGCCTCTCCGCGAAGTCGAATACGATTACCTGGTTCTAGCCCTCGGAGCTGTATCGAACTACCTGGGCCTGACAAATGTCGAGAAGTTCGCCTTCGACTTCAAGACCCTCTTCGACGCAATTCGTATTCGGAACCACGTCATCGAGATGTTTGAGCGAGCAGATCGAGAGGCCGATCCAGATACGCGCAAGCGACTGCTGACCTTCGTGATTGCCGGCGGAGGCTTTGCCGGTGTAGAGGTTGCCGGCGCCTTAAATGACTTTGCCCACGGGATCCTCGCGGACTATCACAACCTCACCTCCGAAGAACTGAGCGTCACCCTCGTCCACTCGCGAGATCGAATCCTCCCCGAGTTGAGTGAAACCCTCGCTAGCTACGCGCTTGCGAAGATGACGCAGCGTGGCGTCGTCTTCCGCCTGGGAGTGCGACTGCTCGATGCGCAGCCAGGGCTCGTGATTCTCAGCGACGGCGAGATCGCTGCCGACACACTCGTCTGGACTGCTGGAACCACTCCCAGTCCACTCATCAAGAGTCTGGGTCTACCCGTCAATGCGCGGGGTGCGATCCTGGTCGACAGCACTCTTCAAGTAAGGGACCAACCCATGATCTGGGCGTTGGGCGATTGCGCCGCCGTCATGGATAGCAAGACGGGAAAGGCCTATCCGCCCACGGCACAATTTGCCCTTCGCGAAGCGGTGACAATCGCGAAGAATATCGCCGCCACTCTGCGCGGAACCTCTACCGAGTCGTTTAGTTTCACTTCCCTGGGAGCTCTCTGCGTGGTCGGCCATCAGACCGCCTGCGCAGAATTGATAGTCCCGTTTGCTCCCACGCGTTCGCTGCGCTTCTCCGGGCTGCTCGCCTGGCTTATGTGGAGAGGGGTCTATCTCTCGAAACTCCCCGGACTTGAACGAAAGATACGTGTTTTCACCGCGTGGACCCTCGAGCTGTTCTTCCCCAAAGACATCATCCAGACCATCGAACTCGGAGGAAAGGCCATACATGGCAGCAAGCAAGCCAGCAATCACAACACCTAAGCCCGCTTTTGTCCGGCGTCCAACACGGATCGATACGGCCTTAGGAATTCTTGTCGGCATCGCCGGTGGTGCGCTTCAAAGCCAGATCCTCCACTCCTCCACTCTAAGCGGCATAGTGCTCGGTGCAGGATTCGGACTTGTCTTCAGTCTCGTGTTTTCGCAGCGGACTTCAAGCGCCGGTGCAGGACTCATCTGGGGACTCAGCAGCGCTCTCCTTCTGTGGGTCGTGACCCCGGCGATCGGCATGCTGGCCCACAGCATCCACGATTCAAACCATATGCTGGCGGAGGCTCGCAACCGTTTTCCCGAACTGGCCGCGTATCTGATCTGTTTGGGTGCACCCACGGGTCTTGCTCTCGGCATTCGCGGCTCCCTCAGCGCAGACTCTAATCCGCCGTTCCGCTGGAGCCGCGCAGTCTTCGCCGGCGGCTTTGCTGGTATAGCGAGCGGGCTCTTCTTCGGTTATTGGATGTTGCAGGGCGGATTCTTCCCCCTCATCGCCGGCTTGGGCGAGATTCATTCCCGGACCGTTGAAGTGATCTTCCAATTTGCGATCGCCTCCATCATCGGCAGCAGCTTCGGTTTGCTCTTTCAGCGTGATGTCCGCAGCTATGGATCCTGCATGGGCTGGGGTCTTGGCTATGCCGTCTTCTGGTGGTTCGCCGGCCCGCTTTCCCTCTTTCCCCTGCTGCGCGGCATGCCACTGAACTGGTCAACGGACTTGGCCGCCGACCTGTTCGGAGCCCTCGTCGGTTATACCCTTTACGGAATCCTCCTGGGTGTTATCTACGCCACCCTCGACAAGGTTTGGATCCGCCTCTTCATCCAATCCGATCCGCTCAACCGGGAGTCCGAAGGTCCCGGCTTTCGCCTTTTCCGCTCTCTGCAATGGGGAGCCATTGCCGGCCTTACCGGAGGGATCATCTCCAGCCCCTTCCTTTTTGCCGCCCACGTGCTATCGAATATCGTTGGTGTCGATACTCACTTGTCGACGTTTCACGGCCTTTTGGTCCACCTGCTGGTCAGCACCATGATTGGCATGAGCTACGGTGTCTTGTTCCGCGACGAGGCCTCGAACCTTGGCATGGCCAGTGCCTGGGGAGGAATGTTCGGTCTGATCTGGTGGTACATCGGTCCTCTCACCCTGCTTCCCTTAATCCTCACCGGAGAAATTG
This sequence comes from Acidobacteriaceae bacterium, assembly GCA_049693715.1. Lineage (GTDB taxonomy): Bacteria > Acidobacteriota > Terriglobia > Terriglobales > Acidobacteriaceae > PALSA-350. The sequence goes on from JBAVQC010000009.1 coordinate 2,663, forward strand.
ATTGGAGGATCACCGCGGTCTCTACTTTGCTTCCGTCGTTGCTAGGCCATCTTATTTACGGCGCATGTACGGCATCCGTCTTCTATATTTTTGAACACCATGACGCCAGTAATCGAGTCCTCGATTCCCGCATGGCGGCCAGGGTATTCCGACGTCTGCGTCCGGTGGGAACCCCGGCTCCCGCGGTCTGGTTTCTAGCCATGGCTCTGGGCATCATCATCCCCCTACTGCTGAGTTGAGTAGCTCGCTCTCAAGCTCAATGTTGAAGACCATCCCTATGTCTACTGATCAAATTACGGAACTCAAAGTGGCGCGCGGTATCGAGCCGATCTTCGGGAAAGCTGCCCTTTGGCCCTTTGGAACCCGTGGGAACCCCTAACTCATCTCAGTGGCTGCGTCGGTGGGGATGCACAGCTACGCGCTTCGCCAGACGAAGAATCTCGGCCACGCTCCACGCTTGCGTCTTCAGCTCTGCCTAAAGATCGAGAGTTATCCATGTTGGCGCATGGTCGCTGGCGTTTGCCTGTCCACGCGCCCATCGGTCTACACCACCGTCCACGAGCCGCTCCGCCACCTTCGGTGAGAGCAGAAAGTGATCGAGTCGCATGCCTTTGTCCTTCGGCCACCGTTCAAGTTTGTAATCCCAGAATGTCCAGAGCGGCCCATCCGGATGTAGCCTCCGCATTGCGTCGGTCCAGCCTTGAGCCAGCAGGCGCGCAAAGGCTTGCCGGCTTTCCGGTTGGATCAACGCGTTGTTATCCAACGATCGAGTCGGATAGATGTCCTCCGGTGTCGGCACCACGTTGTAGTCACCAGCCAACACCACGGGAGCGCCACTCGCCATGAGTTCGGCGGCATGGGCAGTGAGGCGATCAAACCAGGCCAACTTGTAAGTAAATTTCGGTCCAGGCTGCGGATTCCCATTGGGGAGGTAGATGGAAGTGATCAGAACTCCCTGAACCGCCGCTTCGATGTAGCGTGCTTGGCGATCTTGAGGATTCCCCGGCAAGCTTGCGCAGGTCAACACGGGAGCGTGGTTTCGCGCGAGGATGGCCACGCCGTTCCAGGACCGCTCCCCTTGCCAGACTGCTTCGTACCCGAGAGTTCGAAGCGCACTCGCGGGAAACTCTCCCTGCTCCGCCTTGAGCTCCTGGAGGCTAACCACGTCCGGCTCAGCTTTGGCTAACCAAGCCAGCAGGTTATCAAGCCGCTTATTGATGTTGTTGATGTTGAACGTCGCGACTCTCAACAGGTCCCTCTCTGTCTTTGTACTTCCGCGCAGATTGTAGTGGACCGATTTGCCAACAGCCTCGCCTGCTCCCTGCTTATTTTAATGTGGCTAGGGGCCCCTAAAAACATAACTGCAAGTTAAGAATTAGCTCAACCAGCTTCTCGACAAAGTCCATAGGCAGCGTTCCAAACCCCGAGCCAGACTTGCCCGGCGGCGGCTTCACCCGCCCCCCTTTTAGTCGCCCTCCGCCTTCTTCCCGTTGTCCTTGAAATTCAACGAAACGTACGAATAGGAATAGCTATGAGCGGTCGTTACCTGCGAGAGAAAATTCCCGCCGCCAAAATACCCGTAGCCCCCGCCGACGTTGAAGTGCCGGTTCAGTTCGTACCAGGCATAGACGTCGGCCTCCGCGCCGATATGCTTGCCGTGATTCACTTTGTTGGTCACGATGGCGCCGCCTGAGGTGTTGTACACAGAGTCGAGCGCGGAAACCGCCCAGAAGTCTAGCCCCTGCGCGCTTATGCTCAAGCGCCGGTGCGGTTCGAACGTTCCACCGGCCCGCACTGCATCAATGTTCTGCCAGCCGAACTGATCCACAATGCCAAAGCGGTCATGCGCCGTCGGATATAGGGTGTCGAAGGTCTTATGCGTGCCGTTCGACGGGTTGCTGTTCCCCGACGCGATATCGTGCTGCGCAAAAATGCGTGGCCGCCAACGCGACGAGGTGAACGCGTAAGAAACTCCTTCGCTGGCGGCCCAGGCGCGAATCGGGTCGGCTCCCACCGTACCGGTCTCCCCAACCAGCTCGCCCGAATAATCCAGCCGCAAACCAGGCCGCCCCTTCAGGCGCGCGCCATAGGCCCACTCATCCTCCTTGCCGGTAGTCTTCTTAAGGGCCGGCTGCACCACTTCCGCCGGCTGCACGCGCCATAGAACGAACGGTTCCAGGCTCGCATGTGGATATGGATCGATGATCCTGCCGTAGGCGCCGTAAATATTGTTTCCCTCCTCGTGAGGGCTCACGCCCGTGGCCTGCGGCACCACCGCCGACGCCGCGAAAATCCCAACGCTCGCTCGCTTGCTATGCAGATTCAGAACGGCTGCGTCATACGAGCGTCCCTGGTTGCGCCACTCCGAGCTGGCGATCAGCGTGTTGTTATAGTTGATGATCTGCCGCCCCACCCGCAGGCTAAACGAGTGCTTTTCCGGATCGCCCACTTCCACGTACGCCAGTTTCAGATCCCAGCGGTTCTCGTTTGGCGGACCAAGGGGTGGAGTCTGATAGAACGGCCGCGAGTCCTGCAACTGCCCCGTCGCGCGGATCCACGAATTCGGCCTCACATCCACCTGAAGGCGAAGCCGGTTCAGCTCATACGAGTCATTGCTTCCCGCCTTGAAGCCGGCGTTGTCGTATTGTTCGAAACGATAGCGCTCCTCCGCCTGGAGGGCGATCCAGTGCGGCAGCCTCGCATCCAGGAGCGTAATTGGAGCGAAGTCGTGAAAATCGTAGCGCTCGGGGGAGGCGTCGCTCCGGAAGGCGGGCCCGTTCAGATGGCTCAGTGGGTTCGACGCCGGCCCCGTGATCCAGCCTCCGTCCAGCGCGCTGGCCCCGTTCCGCGTGGTTACGTCGTCCTGCGCGGCCAATGGCAGTGCGGAAGTCAACATAAGAATGGCTGCAGTCGCCCAGATCAGTTGCTCAATCCGCTGCGCGTTAGTCTTCTTTACGGCGAATTTCTTCCTCATCTTCCCTTCGTTTCTGCAATAGAAAGCCCGCGAGAGGTATAGGCTCTATCGCGGGCAATGGTGAAATCTTGGATGTTGTTGTTGGCTCAGACCCAAGTTCGCTGCACGCGCTTAAGCGTCCGACAGCAGCGACAGCAATGGAGGTATGCCATGTCGATAATACTAACCAACGTAATAGCCAAAGACAAGCGCGCCCTCGGGGATCCCACTAAGATATGGCTCGAAATTGCTCCATCAGGTACGCTGTCACGGGATTGACCCAGTCCCTTCCGGACGACTAAATTCAGGGGCTGCCTACCGAAGTGACGAATGCAGAGGACGAATGCATTCTCCTGCATTCTCACGCCTGTCCCGCGTTTGTTTTGAGATGAATTTACCGAAATCACCGGGAAGTTCAGCGCGCTCATCATTTCCGAGTAACGACCACCCCGTCCACAATTACGTGGAGCCGACCCTTCGTCAACGAATCCTCGAATGCGATACAGTGCTCAGGTGCTATAGTTATCAGCCTGTTTGCAAGTTCGAATGCCCCAAGTTCAAAGGAGACAAGTATGCCTATGGTAATCGTCACAGCGCAGGTTCAAGACCCTGTGAAGTGGGAAGCAGGCTTCCGGACGCATGGCGACCTGTTCCGGAAGACGTATTCCCTCCGCTCACCGGTCCATTACACGATCACAGGAAACGAAGTCGCAATCTGCATGGAGCCAGAGAACATGAACTCTTTTAAGCAAGCCATGGAGTCGCAGGCGACGGTAGAAGCC
>JBAVQC010000010.1:0-61522 GCA_049693715.1 Acidobacteriaceae bacterium
AGGCGAAACCATCCGCATTCACCGAGAACCGCCGGACGACGGCGCCGCCGTCGGTGGTTCAGTGTGGCTCAGCATGTCATAGAGCGGCTGCGCCTGGTTTAGCTCGGGGTTCTCTTCTGCGACCGAGATAGCGAGTATGCGGATCTTGTCGTTGTCGGGCAGAGTGAGCGTCTTTGTGCCTGGCGGCATCGGGATCGAGTAGGCGAACAGGTAGGAGTATTGATACGGCTGATTCAACCCTTCGGGGGTGTGATGATGGGACGCGTACCATGCGAGACCCGCAGGCTTGACGTACCCGGGCTCGAGACCCACGTAATCTTCGGGATAGCGCGGCGACGGTACACGCAGCTCCCGCTCTTGCTGATTAGCAGGAGGCCACGGTGCGTGGTGAGCGGAAATCGCCCAGTTACGGTCGTCCTGGTTCTTGAAAATACGTGTGTCCCACTGACCGATGAATCCGCCCCAGTCCTCAATATTCAGATCCGCGGTTTTGTCACCTACCCGGAAGGCCGCCTTCTGGTCTCCACCCGCCGCGGCAGCCAGAAGATACACCCGGTTGCAGTGCCCGGAAGGCAATGGAATGGTTTGCCCCTTGGCCACTACCGCATCGGGTACTCCGGTCTTTGCGGGCGCCAACTTGAACTCGATCCCGTGATACGCGAGCGTCGTTGGCAGCATTTCCGCCGGCATCGCGTTGCCTTTGCCGTCGAAGCCGCCGCCTTCGGTCCTGGTGTCATCATTGGTGGCTGCCGCAAGGTCGTAGTGGAAGTCAACCGGCTGCGAATGCACGGCCGCCAGGTTGGTGGTTGGCGGGGCGAGGCGCACGGCGAAGGTGCGCGGTTGGTAGGCCGTGAACGAGGTGACCAGCTCTCCGCGGCTCAGGCTTGCCGGTTCCGCTTGCTCCGGTTGCTCCTGCGCGTTGACTTCGCGCGCGGCGACCACCGGTCCAGCGAACCCAACCCGCACATCCTGCGCCGGATGACCGTCGAGCTCGACCAGGCGGAGAATGAGCTCGTCATCCGCTTCGGCTTTCTTGAGGGCGAGCACGCGCACCCTGGAGTTGTTGAGGTGAAGCAGGGAGAGGCTCTTGCCCAGCGTGCCGGGATGTTCTGTGGTCTGGAAGGCGAGCAGCGGATCGGCCAGGCGATAGGCCTGCCAGTCGGTTTGCGCTTGCGCCCAGCCGTCGGCATGCCCCGCCAGGCCGAAGAGGAATTCGTGGTGGCCCCAGTCCTGGTTGGCCTGGTCGGTGTAGCCCTGCGGGCGTCCATTCGTGGAAGGCTGCATTCCGGGCGAGCGCAGAAGCGTCAGGCGGATGGTGTGGTCGTTCGGCTTGTCGGAGCCGTTCTTGTATTCGGTCAGGATGGTCGTACCGTAGCTGCCGCTCTTGTCGGTGAGATCGATCCAGCGGTGAGAGGCGACTTCGAACTGGCGCTCCTTCGCGTTGGGGCGCTCGATGGTGCCAATGTCCCAGTTGTAGGTGGCATTCTCATTGGCTGCGCTGAAGGGGAAAGCTACTTTCAGGTTGGCCGCCAGGGTTCGCCAATCGATGGCGTTGCCGAACTCGACGCGATTGCCGGCATCGCCTGCGGAAAGGCGAATGGTCTCGACGAAGGTGGAGTTTTCCGCCTTGCGGGTTACTTCGAGCGATACGCGGACCGGGCCGCTCTCCTTGATGCGGATCTGCGCCGGGCCGCTGACATATGCCCGAGGCGCGGCCTGCTCCTGATCGAAATCCATGTTCCAGGCGGGATACTGTTTGGGCACGTCGGTGGATAGGGCGAGCCGGATGGGCGCGGAGAGCAGATCCTTGTTCAAGGTTTTGTCGAAGATGCTGGAAACATCTCCATCCTGGTTGAGCTGCACGCGGTAGCGGGCGTTTTCTAGCGAGGATTTCGTTACTTTGACAGTTGCATTTGTGGCGGGCTTGTCCGCCGGCAGCAGGTGATAGACGGCATAGCCCACGGACGGGACCTGGGCCAGGAAAAGGACCTTCCCGTCTTCGACCTGGGCTGGGGCCTCCTTGCCGTCGGGACCAACCACCCGGACAGCCTTGGGCATACCGCCGGGAAACGCAACGCTTGCTTCCACCACATCTTCGCGCGCGATATCGAGGGGGTTGTACACCACCAGGGTAGTTCCCGGTCCTTCAGTGTTTAATCCGGAAGCGATCGACTCGGTCGCGCTGCTGAGCACGCCGGCAAATTGGTTGGCGGCGATGTTGTCGTCGTTCCAGGAATATTGATAGGCGAGCGGAGTCGCCGTGCCGGCGGCGAGGTCGTGAAAATGTCCGGCGAGTTCCAGGGTCCAGGCATCGTTCAAGCGTTCCTGGGGATAGGGCCGGCCGCCCATCCATGCGGCCGCCACCGAGGCTTTTTCTGCGGCGTCGGCGAGCGATTCGTTCCTGAGGATCATGCGCTTGTGATAGGCCTGCGAGGTCAGCGATCCGGCAGAATGGTTGATCAGCTCCAGGTCGCCTTTGTACTGCGGCATGCGCGTGGTCATGTCGGGCTTGATGTCGTTGAACATCTGGTCGGCGGTGGCTTCGATCACGTGGACCGGGCCGTCTCCTACGCGGACGGTTGGTCCCTCGGGCGCAGAGCCGGGTTGGTCCTGCTGCCCGAAGCCGCGCGGAGGAAGCGGCAGTACGGTCTCGCTTTTGGTGACGATGGCTTCCAATAGTTTGACGGTCGATTCGCGGGCTGCGCCGCCCACGTCTCCGGTGCCGATGTAGTGGTAGTCCGCGAAGACTCCGGTAACGTGGCCGTCCAGGTCGATGCGCTTGACCCAATCCTGTTCCCACTCCCGGGGGCGGCCCCGAGCACGCAGCTGGCCTGGGGTCAGCTTGGCTTTCTGCTCGGGGGTCAGTTGCGGCCAGGGTGGTGGGGGGCCGGGGTCTTTGCTGAGATCGGTATAGGCGCTGCTGCCGTAGCCGCCGGGGTTCAAGGCCGCGATCACGCTTTTTCCGTCAGGGCCGATCCAGAGACCGACGTTGAAGGGGATGCCTTCGGGGGTCTGTTCGGGCGAGTCGGGGCCTCCGATTTGCGGGGCGGGCTGCCAGGCGGCGCTGAGTTTTTGGGTGGAGAATCCCTTGACTCCGGCGTGGGCGAGGATGCTGGGCAGAGAGGCGGGAAAGCCGAAGCAGTCGGGCAGCATGTACTCGGCACTCGCTTTGCCGAAATCTTTGCGGTAGTAGTCGTTGCCGTAGAGAATCTGGCGGAAGATTCCTTCGGCGCTGGGTAGGTTGACGTCTCCTTCTTCGACGGAGGAGCCGGCGGGGTACCAGCGGCCGGCTGCGACGTATTGGGTTAGTTTGGCGTAGTCGTCCGGAAAGTACTCCTTCATCATGCGGTAGCGGTTGGAGCCGGTCCAGTTGAAGACGTAGTGCGGGTATTTGTCGATGTAGTCGAAGTTCACGCGCATGGTTTTCAGCAGGTATTCGCTGATGGTTTGCGGCATTTCCCAGCGCCATTGGGTGTCGAGATGCGCGTAGGGGACTACGTAGAGGGTAGGGTCCTGGGTGATGTCCGGAGCCTTCATGGTTTGGGCTTGAAGGGCGGTGGAGAGGATTGCGGTTGCGATTGCTGGCAGAAGTCGGCGGAAGAGAGTGGTCAAAAGACGGGGTTCAGGTTTTGATTGCATGTTGTCTCCACACCGCTTGGGTTCCGTCGAAAACAGGATGACAAAGGAGAGGATGGCGGTTGCCGATCGATTTGCGGCATCGAGTAGCCCGGGATTCTCTGACCAATGGACGGTGCTCCCGCGCGATGAGTTGCGCGGGAGTCGCCATCTAGAAATGGTACCGGAGCGCGAGCTGCAGGGTGCGCGGATTGGTGGTCGACTTCTGCGTCACTTCGCCGAATTGCGATGAGGTTGGCGTGAGGTTCAGACCCCCCGCCTGACCGATCTGCGCCCAGTTGGAATGGTTGATGAAGTTGTAGGCTTCCGCGCGAAACTCGAACGATGTTTCCCGGAACGCAGGGAAGGTTTTGCGCAAATTGAGGTTCCAATTCTGGAAGCCGGGGCCGTAGATCTCGTCGCGTATTCCAGATTGCAGATTGAAGGTACCAGCCGGGGGCGCGGTAAAGATCGGAGTTCCATTGCCGTTGGTTGTGGAAATATACTTGGCCGACCCTACCCCGTTGGGTGCGAAGTGCTTGAGAACGGCAGGGGTTCCGTTCCTGACCCAGAATTGACCCTCCGAAGTATTGGTTCCGCAGCCGAAACTGCCGGCCTCGCCCACTCCCGCATAGTCGTTGGTGGTGCCGACTCCGCAAGGTTGGCCGGTCTGGAACTGAGTGTTGCCGCTGAGCTCCCAACCGCCAACCAGCTTGCCCGCGAGAGTCGCTTGGTTTCTAAAGAACGGCAGATCGTATTGATAATTGATGATCAGGATGTGCTTGGTGTCGTACTCGGACGGACCCCAGAGATTGTTGGTGTAATACGTATCAGGCAGGATGTCACGATAGTTTGAACTGTTGTCAAGGCTCTTGGAGAAGGTGTAGCTGAGGCCGAACGCCGAGCCCGCGGTGAAGCGGCGGTTCCACGAAACCTGCAATGCACTGTATACGGAACTGCCATTGCTTTGCTCCTGCTGGATGGAAGCGTACCCCTTGTAGGGCCGAAGAAAGTTCGGACTCTTCCCTGGATTCGCCTGCAAAGCTCCCGCAGTGGGCTGATTGATATCAAAAACCCTGAAGTTGCGCAGACCGCGCGCCCCGACGTAGGCGACGGACAATACGGAATTCAGCGGAAGCTCGCGCTCGATGGTGAAGTTCCAGTTCCACCGGGTGGGGGGCGACAGATTCTTAGCCAGTGTGGTGACGGCGAGTGGGGCATTGATGCCCGGTGTCAGGGCGGCTCCCGGATTGTCTACCGACACGTTGGTCACCGTGACAAAGGGCTGGAAGGGCGAATTGCCGCCGGGGAAAATATTATCCAGAAGGCCCATGCGGGTTACGAATTCGCCGCCGGCGGTGCGTACCACGGTTTTTGGGTCCAGCTGATAGGCGATGCCAAGCCGCGGCTGAAACTGGTGGGTTGTACTTACGTAGTGTTTCGGCAGTTGCGGAGCAAACAAACCGGTACATGGCTGGCCGGCGCAGGCGTTGTTGGCCGGGTTGGCGGCAGGGACACGGTTGCCTTGCAGCGCCGAGCTGGGAAATTTGCTGATACCCGGATTCACCAGGCCGTTGTAGGGGTTACCCGTTCCCAGGGTGACGTTGCCGGTGGTGGGATTGATTTGCGGCGCCGCTGCAGGATTGTACGACGCGGGATCAAAGAAATCGGAGTTGCCCCACAACGAGTAGTAAGGAACGGTAGAGGTTATGCGGAAGCCATAATCCAGGTGGAGCTTGGCGTTCACCTGCCACGCATCCTGGATGAACTCCTCGTACATTTGGCCGCGCCACGGAGTGTAGGATTTTTGACCGATCTCCGTGTAGTTGTCGGCCAAGCCGAGGGCCAGGTTCGCAAGGCCCACGCCCGCGGTGGCCCCCAATCCGCTGCGCGGGTCGGTAAAGGTGAACGTGCCGTTCTGGTTGCTGGCGCCGCCCGGAACCGTACTGACGTTGATCTGGTCGTTATCGTTTTCGCCTGAATACTCAAAAAAGAAGCCGCCCTTGAAGGTGTGATTGTGCCACACCTTGGTCAGGCTGTCGGTGGCCGTATATATCAAGCCCGACGAGTGGGACGGGTAGGGGCCGCCTGCGAGACTGTAGAACTCGGGAACGTTGACAGTCGGGATTTTGTTCGGTGCGGCCTTGCCGTCGGGAAATATGTAGGGAAAGTCGATGCCCAGCGTCTGGCGATTGAACCCTGCCAGAGCCGTGTTTACCGGAATATAGACATCGTCGATGCTGATCGTGGCTCGAGCTTCGTTGATGACAGACTGATTCACGGTCCAGGTCCAACCCAGAACGTTGGTCTGGTTGGGGCGATTGAAATATTTGCCAGTGAGGCCCGATCCTTGATCGAACGGTTGATATTCGAAATAGGTCGCATCGGAGCGCCTGAACTCGATATGGTGCTTGTCGCTGACCAGGTAATCCACATTGATGACTTCTTTGCGCTGGTTGATCGGGTGCCGGGCCTGGGCAATCCAGTTGTTGGCGTTGGTGGTCACTCCAGGGCTGGTGGGGGTGGGATAGGCGTTGAGGATGGCCAAGCCGTTGGGGCTTAGCTGGCTTTGCGGGATCACATTGTTGGGGTAGGGTACACAGCTCGCGGCGCCCAAGCTAGGGCAGGTCCTGGGGTCGTAGATGATGGTGGGTTTATACCAGGGATTGGTGCCCAGCAGTTCACTGAAGTCGCCTTGGCGCATGAGGGCTGTGGGAACGATCTGTTGCTGGGTGTCGGTGAAGCGGTAGCGGATCCAATCCTCGTTCACGAACCAGAAGAACTTTTTCCTTAGCGGCTCGGTGAACGCCAGGCCGGGTATCCAGACGGGGCCGCCTACGGCGAAGCCGAAATTGTTGTAGACGAACGGGGCGGCAAACCTGGTGGAGGGGGTCAGGTTACGTGTCCAGGTATTGGCGTTCAGGGCTGAATTGCGGAGGTACTCGTATAAGTCGCCGTGGAATTGCGCGCCTCCGCTCTTGGTGACCACGCGGATCTGGCCGCCCGCGGCGCTGCCGTATTCCGGCGCGTAATCTGCCGTGAGCACCTGCAGCTCCTGCGTGGCGTCGACGCTGGCCACACCGATGATGGCGCCGTTGGCCCGGGTGCGTACCGCCGGGGCGCCATCAAACGTAACCAGGGTATCCTGCTGGCGCGCCCCGTTCACCTGGAACGGCTGGCCGCCGCCCACCGCGAAGTTGAAGTCGCCCGTAGTCGCGCCGCTGCGAGCTCCGGGAAGAAGTTGCGCCATATAGAGAGGGTTGCGGCCGTTCAGCTCCTGGTTTTGGATCTGCCGCCCGGTTACCTGGCTCTGCACCGCGCCTGACTGGGTTTGTAATACGGATGCCGTCGCGGTGACTTCGACGGTTTGCGTGGCCGCACCGACGGTGAGAGCGGCGTCGATCTCAATGGTGCTGTTGGAGTCGAGTTTGTTGTGGGAACTGGTGAATTTCTTGAATCCGGTGCTCTCGACGGACATGCTGTAGTTCGCCGGCGGCAGGCTGGGGGCCGCGTAGTGTCCCTGCGCATCCGATGTAACGGTGTGCAGCTCGCCGGTGGCTTCGTTCACGATGGTAACGGTCGCGTTGGGCACGATAGCCCCGGACTGGTCTTTTACAAATCCGACGACGGTACCGACGTCGGACTGAGCGAAGGCGGCAATGGAGAACAACAGGCACACGGAAATGCCCAGGGCGATTAGCAGGTGAAAAAACCTCGGCGCGGTCGAACGGCGCGCAGAAATCACATGAAAAATACCGTTGCTTGACATAAGGCCTCTCCCAAACAAAAGACTGCAGTGGGGCCATGTTATGCGCCACTGTGCCTTGGTTTGGAAGGGGTCTACCCGGTGTTTACACCGGGGATTTTACGGGTGAAGTCGCATGGTTCTTCGTTTCTCCCGGAATACGTAACTCGGATGGTAAAACTTTACCCCGCATTCGCAAAAAAGGCCTTCACTACTGTTTCTTGTATCCGTTAGTCTTGCTGCAGCGTGGGATACAGAGCCGAAGCGAGCCGATGGAAGATCATTCTTGCGTTCGGCCTGGTCTACGTGTTCTGGGGATCCACCTATCTCGGGATTGATATTGCGGTGCAGTCGATTCCTCCAGCGCTGATGTGCGCGGTGCGGTTTGCGATTGCGGGCGTGATCATGCTGGCGGTGTGTGGGTTGACCGGGCGCAAGGTTTTTTATTCGCCACGGCAGATTGCGCTCGCCAGTACGGTGGGGATTTTGTTGCTGATGGGCGGAAATCTTACCCTTTCCTACGCGGAGCTTTCCGTCTCCACTGGCCTTGCAGCACTCATCATTGCGGTCACACCGCTGTGGTTCCTGGTTCTCGATTCGATGCTGCTGGGTCACCACCGCATCTCGGGGCGAGGCAAGGCGGGACTCGCGATGGGCGTGGTAGGAATGCTGGTCCTGTTCTACCCCGAGCTTACGTCCGAGACCGCCATGGGCCGGAAGGAGCTTTGGGCATCCGTTAGCTTGCTGGGTGGATCGTTCAGTTGGGCTCTTGGTTCGGTGCTGTCGAAACGCTGGCAGACGGGGATGGATCCGTTCAGCTCCACGGGCTGGCAGATCACCGCAGCGGCAGTTGCGAATTTCATCTTCGCTGTATGGGCGGGGGATTTTTCCCGCGTGGTTTGGACCGGGCGGGGTATCGGGGCGGTCGCTTACCTGATCGTTTGCGGCTCGTGGATCGGGTACACGGCGTACATCTGGCTGCTGGAGCATGTGCCCACATCGAAGGTGTCCACTTACGCTTATGTGAATCCTGTGGTGGCCGTGTTCCTGGGGTGGCTGGTGCTGCATGAGAGGGTGAACGGCTTTATTCTTGCCGGGACCGCCGTGGTGGTACTCTCGGTCATTTTGGTGAGCAGCGCGAAGGTGGCTGCGCCACTCCCGGCGCTGGAGGCAGCAGGCGATTAGTTTTGTGGCATGGGCGCCGGATAAATGGGCGCTGGATAGATGCGGGCCGCATTGTCATGGAGATAGGCGTGCGCAAATTTGAGCGCGCGCTCTTCCGTCACTTCGCCGTTGAGGATCATGCGCGCCAGGGCTGCGGCCAGTGCTTTCCGGGCTGACTCAATCGCCAGCCAATCACTTTCTTCCGCCCCAATGGCTTCGCTAAAGGGAAAAGCATCGGAGCCGAAGACCACCTTATCCGGATAGAGCAATAGCCAATGACGCAGCACCTCGGCCAGATCCGCGGGATACAGATACAGCCCCATGAGCGACGAGTCGAGATAAACGTTCTCTCGCGCGGTAAGCCAAATAGCCTGATCCTGGAATGGGTAGCCGCCATGCAAGAGCACGAAATTCACATTGCTGTAGCGAGGATCGCGCAGCACGTTTTCAAGATTCAAGATGTTGCCGCCGGCTACGCTGTAAAAATCACCCCCACCCACAGCGGTGTGTATTTGCACCGCCAGGTGCAGGCGCCCCGCCTCCCGCAACAGGTAGCGGAACATAAAATCCTGGAGTACGGTTTGCTCGGCCGCGGTGGGTTTTCCCCCGGCGTGGTAGCGGTTGTACATGGCGGCCGCCGCGGTCTCGGGCGGATCGTCAAAGTGCAGAGTGCGGAAGTAGGCAATCTCAAACTTGATCGAGACTCCGCCGTGGGCGCGATTTTGCTCCAGGATCTTGGTCACGAAGGCCAGGTATTCGGGGAAGGCGCCGGGTAAGGCACTCAGCCCTGCCTGCGCGAGCTCGCGGTGCAGCAGCTTTTCCTGCAGTGGCATGTAGACACCCAGGTCTATGTTGCGCGCGGATAGATCTTTGTTCTCCAACGGGAAGAGAAACGAGTCGACAAAGAACACCCAGTGGAAACGTTTGGGATCGAGGTAATCTCCCATGGCGACACGGTTGGCCATCATGGTCTGCACGTTGAGCTGGTCGAGGATGCGATCGAAGTACTGGTAGCCGGGATAGGTCTTGCGCAGCTCCGCTTTTTTGGCGGCCAGCCACTTGAGATGATCCGGGGTGTTGTCGGTGTAGGGATAGTCGAAGAGGGCCTTGGAAGCGTCGATGAGTTCGGGGTTGTCGCTTTGCAAACGTAGAGGAGGGTGCGACGGTGGGGAGGCCATCGCGTCCACGTCGGTGTCATCGGCAAAGCCGGGGTGGCCGTGATCATCGAAGATCGCGATCTGGCGGATCTGCTGCAGCAGGCGATCGTAGGTTTGCTGGTAGCCAGGCGCCATGTTGGGGCTGGCTTGTGCAGACAGGAGCATCAGCGCTAGAAGAACGGCCAACATCTAAAGCCCCTTAAACCAGCCGCCGTCTACCAGCAGGGTTTGACCGGTGATGAACGATGCGCGCTCCGAAGCGAGCCACACGATTGCGTCGGCCACCTCTTCCGGTCGGCCTATCCGCTTGAGTGGCGCTTCGGCTCCTAAGCGCGCTTCGAATTCCGCGGGCGTGATACCTAGATCTTGCGAGCGCTTGGCGATCAACTGCTTCAGGCGTTCGGTTGCGGTGTAGCCGGGGCCTACATTGTTGACCGTGATGCCGTCTTTGCCGAACTCGTTGGCGAGGCTCTTGACCAGGCCGAGAACGCCGGCGCGCACGGCGTTCGAGTAGATGAGATCGGAGACTGGTTGACGAACGGTCATGGAGGTGATGGTCACCAGCCTGCCCCAGAGGTTTTTCTGCATCCCGGGCAAAACTGCACGGGCAAAGTGGATGACGCTCATGAAGTTGAGCTCGACGGCGCGATGCCACTCTTCGGTGGTGGTGGCCAGAAACATCCTCGGCGGTGGTCCGCCGGCGTTGATCACGCAAACGTCGACGCTGCCGAACTCCTGGGCTACGTGCTTGGCGAAAGCCTCTACTGCGGCCTCGTTGGTCACATCGAATGCTTCGGTAAGCACCCGGGCGTGGTAGCGTTCACGAATCCGGTCCGCGGTCGCATTGAGTTTCGTTTGATCGCGCGAGCACATGGCCAGGTTTGCGCCTTCTGCGGCAAACCTCTCGGCCGCCGCCCGCGCGATGCCATCGCTCGAGGCAGCAACCATGACGTTGCGGTTCTTCAGTCCTAGATCCAATGGTGCCCCTTCTGCTACGTCTTTGCTTCCTCGCGGAGGTAGGCATCTTCTTTATTGAGCCAGTCCTGGCGGGGCGGAGTGAAGATGTCAAGGTCGACCGTATCTTCGAGCGCGATTGCCTCATGCGGCATGTGGGGCGGAATGCACAGCACTTCGCCGGCAGAGACGGTGATTTCCTTGTTGTCGATGTAGAAGTGCAAGGCTCCTTCAAGGATATAGGTGACCTGCTCATTGTGATGGCTGTGCAGAGGCACCCGGGCACCTTTCTTCAACAGGACGCGTGCAACCATGATGTTGGTCCCTACCAGCAGTTGGCGGCCTATGGTTGAGCTTAGGACTTCGACTTCGATGTCGTTCCACTTGGTGTGCTTTGCTTCCGCCATTGGTTCTCCCGAGATCGCCTGGTAGGCTTTCGAAAACTTACCACAAACCGCGGGTTGTCTTCCGGATGCCCCTTCTTGCTTTGACGATGGGGTCCCAGTACCATCGCCCTATTCAGCGCAGGATGTGGCCATGCCCGAAACCAAGAGCGCACTTTCGGTGGGAGAGATTGTCGCGGGCAGCTACAAGGTGCTCGGGATGGCCGGTGCGGGCGGCATGGGGGTGGTTTATCGCGCCCTCGACCTAAAGCTGGAACGCACCGTCGCGCTCAAGTTTCTACCGCCCGAGGTGATGGCCGGTCAGACTGAAAAGGCTCGGTTTCTGCGCGAGGCTCGCACCGCTTCCTCGCTTGACCATGCCAATATCGGCGTTATCCACGGCATTGAAGAACTTGCGGACGGCCGGACGTTCATCGTCATGGCGTTCTATGAGGGGCAGTCGCTGGCAGAGCGCATCCGCAATGGGCCGTTGGGGTTCGGCCCGGCGGTCGACATTGCCATCCAGATGGCCCGGGGGCTGCGCGAGGCACATGCCCGCCACATCGTGCATCGCGACATTAAGCCTTCGAACGTGATGCTGACCGGAAACGGCACAGTCAAGATTGTCGACTTTGGCCTGGCTCGGGTGGTGAGTGCGCAAACCGCGAGCCAGACGGGATTCGCCGGCACTTTGAGCTATATGGCGCCGGAGCAAGCGTTGGGCAAGCTGGTCGATGAACGAACGGATATCTGGGCGCTGGGCGCGGTGCTGGCGGAGATGCTCATGGCGCGCGGCCCTTTCGAGCGGGAGACAGTGCCGGCCACGTTGATGGCCATCTTGAATGAGCCGCCGCACCCGCTCGACGGCGTGCCGCTCGAGCTGCAGCAGATTGTCTACCGCACGCTTGCAAAGGAGCCGGAGGCTCGCTACCAACAGTGTTCCGAATTGTTGACGGATCTTGAAGCTTTGCGGCCGCGGCTTTCCAACGAGGCCAGCCAAGCTAAATCGCAAAGCCAGACAAAGAAGAGCAGGAGCTCGGCAGGAATGCGCCGGGCGCTGGAGCACGCATCCCGCCCGGCCTGGACGCCGCCACGGGCTCCTCGCCCACGCTGGATTCCCTTCTTGCTGATCGCGGTGGGGGTCATGGCGGTTGCCGCAAGCGCCGTCTTGCTGATTCCTTCGTTGCGGCAACGGCTGCTGCAGGCCTTCTCGGGAAGCAGCGAGAAGCATATCGCGGTTCTCCCTTTCGATAACATCGGCAACAACCCTGAGAATGACGCCCTGGTGCAGGGCTTGATGGATTCGCTGGCGGGCAAGCTGTCGAACCTGGACGTCGGCAACCAGTCGTTGTGGATTGTGCCTACCAGCGAGGTGCGGCGACTGAAGGTTGCCGATCCCGCCGACGCGCTGAAGCAACTTGGCGCCAACCTGGTGGTCAAGGGGTCAGTAGAGCGGGACGGCCGCGATGTGCGACTCAATGTGAACCTGATCGATACCAGGAACTTGCGCCAGATCGGTTCCGCCGATCTGGAGGACCAGGCGGGCGATCTTTCCACGTTGCAGAATGAGGCCGTTGCGCGCTTGGCGCGGTTGATGAACATCTCCGTGACGGCGGGTATGCTGAGCAACACAGGAGGTGCGGTGAACCCGGCGGCCTACGAGGACTATCTCACCGCCCTCGGCCATATGCAGCGTTACGACAAGCCTGGCAATCTGGATCTTGCCATTGCCGCGCTCAACAGCTCGGTGCACACTGATCCTCGTTTCGCGCTCGGGTATGCGCAGCTCGGCGAGGCCTATCGGCTGAAATATCGCATTGATCAGAACACTCGCTGGCTCGATGAAGCGATGGCCAACTGCCAGAAGGCTGCGGAACTCGACAGCAGCATGCCCGCCGTGTATGTGACGCTGGGGCAAATTCATGAAGCTGGCGGCAAGCACGACTTGGCTCTGCAGGAATTCCGGCATGCACTTGATTTGGATCCGAAGAATGCTGCCGCGCTCACCGGGCTGGCCCACGCATACGAAAACTCCGGCAGGGTTGCGGATGCCGAAGCGGCGTACCAAAAAGCAGCAGCCCTGCGGCCGAATGAGTGGGATGGCTTTAATAACCTGGGAAACTTTCTGGATCGCCAAGGTAAATACCCACAGGCTATCGCGCAGTACCAGCGCGCCCTGGAGCTGACGCCGGACAATGCGCAGGTGTTGCTCAACATGGGCGGGGCGCTGGTCGATAGCGGTGATCCCAAGCTGATGTCCCAGGCGGAAGGCGCGTTGCAACGATCGATCGCACTGAACCCTTCCTACGGCGCCTACGC
The DNA here is from genome assembly GCA_049693715.1 of Acidobacteriaceae bacterium. Lineage (GTDB taxonomy): Bacteria > Acidobacteriota > Terriglobia > Terriglobales > Acidobacteriaceae > PALSA-350. The sequence goes on from JBAVQC010000010.1 coordinate 13,338, forward strand.
CAATCTTGGTTTTCTCTACTACCAGCAACGGCGTTACCCGGAAGCTGCCGGCATGCTGGAAAAGGCAATTTCGTTCAATGACCAGGACTACTTAGTGTGGCAGGGCTTGGTCTCGTCGGATGAATGGCTCAAACAACCGGAAAAAGCAGAGGACGCCCGCCGGCATGAGATACCCCTGCTGGAGCAGGCAATTAAACTCAAACCCCAGGATGGCGCCGCACACGGTTTGCTGGCTGAGCTGTATTCTGGCGAGCATCAACCGGAAAAGGCGCTCCCTCATCTCCAAAGCGCCATAGCTCTAGCGCCGGACGACGCGTTGAACCTCCAAAACATCGCGGATGCGTACGTCAATCTGGGAGATCGCCGTCAGGCGCTCGCATACGCCGAGCGGGCTCTCAAGCATGGAGCCACCAGCGATCAACTGAAAGCCGACCCGGAGTTGCAGCCGATCATTGATGATCCTGAACTCAAACCTCTGTTAAAGTGATCCGGCGCATTGTTTGCGCGAGACGGCTGATTTCTTACTTCCCAGGAGAACATAGTTCATGACCGACTACAGCATTGATGTTCCGGCCCCCGACGACGATGTGTCGCTGAATCCCCTCACGGATACGTTAACCATCAATTTCAAAGAAAAGTGCAAGTTCTGCAGCCCTGAGAGCGCTGCAACTTTTTTCAGTCCCGCTCTTCCCAATGGCGTGAATGAGAAAAACACATCCTGGACGGGCACCCCCCAGCCGGCGGGAGCAGACACGGTCACCAACCACCATTCCGTTGCCCACGACGCAGCTTGCGATTCCAAAAAGCGTTCCTCGACTCGTACCATCCAGATCGGTAGCGGCACACCTTGATTTGGTTTCACGTTTCCAACAACAGCGGCATAGGTTGCTCAATCGAACTTATGCCACTGTTGTCGCATTGCCCAGCCAACTAAGAGTGCGGTTTTGCGGACGCACTCTTTACGTCGGCTGTACCTAGCCAGGTGACGGCGCCGAAGGCTCCCAGCCAGGAGCCAACCCCAGCGAAGACTACATAGATGGGGTTGCCGGTGTAGCTGATCACGGCGAAGGCGGAGAGCAGATACCACACGCTGCTCCAGCTTGCTGCGACGGTCCGGCGGCGCGCGGCGACCGCCGCGGTGAAGAGTACGTAGACCGCGTCCGTGGCGGCAGTCGACGCGACCACTCCCAACGCAATGAGCGGATTTGGCGCATGGATCATGTGGTTACCCCTCTGAACGAATCTTCAAGGCCTGGTGGATGATGAACAGCAAAATGATGGCAACCGGCAACAGAACATAAATCCACACCAATGTGGCGCGGGAGCGATTGGGTTCGACGGTGCACGCCGTTTGCAACTGCGCCTGGTCGTTTCCACGCCGGATGCGCAGCGCCAGATGCCATCTTCCGGCAGTGGAGAAATGGACCGTGCATGCCTGCAGCAGACGATTGCTGGCTTGGCCTTTCGCCAGCCGCACGGTTTCGGGCGACGCGCTGGGCGACTCGGGGGCGACGGTCAGGTCGATGATGGGATCAAGCAGGATCTCTCCGCTGGTTCGATCCTGGACCATCACGCTGAAGTCTGCATCTCCGGTGCGCAGCGGCTGTGGCGCGGCGAACAGGGTGATGGTAAACGCACCGGCATCCTGATGAAGAAGCATCGCGCCGCCATCGGCACGTGCTGCAGTGGCTCCCACCGCCAACATCACGAATGCTGCCAGCGGATACAGCGCCTTCATGGATTCATCATGACGCCGCGCATTTGCATCGGTTGGAGCATGATCCAGACGCCCGTGGCGTACGCTACAGCAACCATCGTGGCCCACGGCAACAGCAGCAGGACTGCCCGGCCGGCGCTCGTGGCCCACTGCCGTGCCAGTCTCCAGCCCAGATACAAGGTCAACAGAAGGCCGGTATCGAGGAGCAGGAGTTGCACGGAGAGCAATGTATTCGCGGGTAGAAGCGGCTGATTCATCGCCCAGTGAGCCGGCGCGAAAAGATGCCAGCCTAAGTCCGCGGCAGCCTGGTGGAGCGCGGGGTCCAGGGTGGCCCAGCCGGTAATGAGGTGAAAGAGGAGATGGGCAATCCACATCGCTAGTCCCAAGGGCAGAAGCGCCTGGGAGAAGCGGCAGAAGAGTTCCTTCTTGGTCGAGCGGATTGCGAAAGACAGGGCGACCGCGGCTGCTGCTAACAGGACTCCCATCGCCAGGTAATTTCCCAGGGCGCCCGGCGTCACCATCCACCAGGCATTCACAAAGGCCGCGAACACAACTACCAAAATGACCGCGGCGATGTCGATGCGAGAGGAGAATTTGCCCATCGACGAGCGCACGGGGTCGCGCAGAATGTCGTGTACGGGAGCGATGGCGAAGAGGCCGATGTTGTCGTGGGGACAAGCCTTGACGCAATCCATGCACAGCGTGCAGTCCATGTTTCCGGCCTTCTGCGGCATATAGAGTTGCAGTTCGCACCCGCGCTGTTGCGCATTTCCGGCGATGCAATCATGGCTGGTGCAGCGTTCGCAGGTGGAGTGGCTCTTTCGCTCGAGAGTGAAGGGCGACAGCAGCGAACCAGCAAAATTGAATTGGCCCAGCGGACAAACATATTTGCAGAAATTTGCGCCGCGAAAGAAGGTGTCGACGAGGAAGGCCGCGGCGAAGTACGCGATCAGCAGCCAGGCGGTGCGCTGGGGATGATCCCAGATGCCGAAAGCTTCGTAGGACCAGAAGAACAGGATCAGCAGCGCGATCGCGATCCACTTGGTGCGCAGCCAGCGCGGCCACCGGAAGCGGGCCAGGCCGAGCCGGCGGCCCAGTTCCCGCGGCAGCATGAATGGGCACGAGAGGCAGAAGATATTTCCCAGCACCAGCAACGCGATCACGCCGAAGGCCCGAACGTAGGTCCAGGGCAAGACGCCGGCCAGGTTCATCGCGCCCATGGAGTGGCCAAGGAAGCCGTCTGCGATCACGAGCACCGCCGCAGCGAAGGCGATGCTCTGCAATGCCATCCGGCCATAGCGCCACCGCAACAACCTGCCGATCAAGGGAAGGTGCAGCAGGTCGAAGCGTCGATCTGCTCGCGGAACGGCGATGTTTCCCTGCCGCAACGCGACCGCGGCAGGCCGGCGAGATTGCGGCGAGAGCAGCTGGATGGCGATCGCCGCCAACGGTACGAGGTAGAAGATAGAACCGATCACCCACATCAGTGCCCCGGCCGCTGCCTGGTCGCGCAGGGCGGATATCCCGAAGACCCTCGGTCCGGCGGCATAGCTGGGGTAGACGACCCTATCGGAAAACGACAGCACTGCGGCGAGCGCGGTATTCACCAGATCCGCGCCTACAAGGTAAGGCAACATGGCCCAGCGCGACCCGCGGCTTACGGCAGGCCAGGGCTGGATGATGGGAAACCAGAAGAGCAATGAGGTACCGAGGAAGCAAGCATGTTCCACGGCATGCCAACCCGGGGAGCGTAAGGCTAATTCATAGGCTTGGGGGATGTGCCAGGCGATGTAGGCGATATTCATGGCCAACCATGCGAAGGCCGGATGGGTGATCGCGTGGATGATGCGGCGCAGGGATTGGGCGCGGAAGAAAGGGCCGAGGCCGTCGCGCAGTATAGAGCGCGGCAATGAACGCAGCAGGGGGACGGCCGGCGCGCCCAGAAGCAGTAACGGGGGTACTACGGACATCAGTATCAGGTGCTGTGTCATATGGGCGACCAGCAGCAGGCCGTCCAGGGTGTCGAGCGGTGACGCAATCGCCAACCAGAGGGCAACGAGGCCACCGAGGAAGCACCATGCACGCCACGGAGGGAAAGTTTGCGGACGGGTCCGGCGGATTTTGGTCCAACCTCGGAGATAGAGGAGAGCCGTCACCAGCAGTCCCGTGGTGGCCCAGAAAGGGAAAGACCAGGAACTCCATGCGGCCTGTGAGATGCCGTCCGACATAAGTCCTACTATAGCTGCGACCTACCTTGAGCAAACAATCAGGCCTACTTCCCTGGACGGGTGCCCCTCGCCCAAGCGTACATGGGCTGAAAAAGACGGGGCGCAGCCCCTCCAACGCTTTTGTTTCGGCGGACAAGAGCCGTGGTAGATGGAGGGAAAGCATTGGAAGAATATCGTTCTCGGCCCATGTACGCTTGGGCGAGGGGCACCCGTCCAGAACCATACGCCGCGGTTTCTTATCGCGTGGGCTGCAGCTCTCCGGTGCTGATGTATTGCTGCGAAGCATCGTGGGCTGGAAGTTGACCCTCGGGATGCAGGGTTTCCAGGAAGCTGACCAGCGCGGTTACTTCCGCGGGAGAGAGATTCTTCCCGTAAGCAGGCATGTTTCCGCCACCTTGTAGTACCTGGCGCACGAGTTGATCATAGGTCAGGCGTGTGGCTACTCCATCGAGCGCGGGACCACGCTCGCCTCCCACGCCGCCAAGCATATGGCAGTTGCGGCACTGCTTATCCTGAAAAACAATCTGTCCCTGTCTTCCCAGGGGCGTGGCGTTGTGCACATAGCGCGCGGGGACGGCGTCGCCGCTCCAGGCCTGCATCTGCGGACTCCAGGGGGTATAGGTTCCCAGGTGTTGGCAGACGGCAAAACCTACCGCCAGGAACGTAACCGAAAGCACCGCGATGGGCCTTCGGTGCCAACTCTTTTCTCCCTCCCCGGCAAAAAACGGAAGCGCCAGCAGGAAGGCAATTCCCACGATGGGCGCAATCAAGATGAACGGCGTCTCCAGGTTCTCAGGGAGAAACGAGAGAATGGTGTAAATCCACAAGAAGAAGAAGTCGGGCTTGGGAACGGTTTGAATGATGGTGGGATCAGGAAAACCGGTCGGCCCGAAGGGTCCCAGGACCAACGCGCATACCGCGACCGCAAAGAGGATCGCGGCGGAAAAGTACATGTCTCTCCATAGCCCCCCGGGTACGAAAGGCTCACCGTCCTTCTTGGTCAGCTCGTGATACTCCTGAATATAGGTGCTGCGGCGGACGATCCGCCCTGGCATCGGCCAGTCGTTGATACCCAGAGCGATCACCATCCAGACATGCAGCCCGGCGAACGCCAGCATCAGTCCGGGAATGACAAAAACATGCAGGGCAAAGAATCGGGTTAACGTTGGACCGGCGATAATCGGGCCGCCCAACAACAGCTCGACCAGAGGTCCGCCGATGAACGGGACTCGGGCGACGATCGAGGCGCCAATCCCCAAACCCCAGTAGGCGTCCTGGTCGAAGCGCATCACCTGGCCGGTGAATGCCATGCCCAGCGTCATCAGCAGCAGGAAGACACCCAGAATCCAGGTCAGCTCGCGGGGAAACTTGTAAGCGCCAAACAAGAACACCTGCACCATGTGGATCAACACCACGGCGACCATGAAGTTCGATCCCCAACCATGCATGGCGCGCAGGAACCACCCCAGCGGGAGTTGATGATTCAACACCTGCAGGCTATTCCAGGCCTCCCCCGCCGAGGGGACATAAACGATCGCCAGCAGGATACCCGTGACGATTTGTAACAGTAACAAGACGAAACTGGCACTTCCGAAGACATACCACCAACTGGCAGTATTTCGGGGAATGGGATGCGTCACCGCTTCCGTGATCGGCCCTCCCAGCTTCAGGCGGGAATCGAACCACTCGTACGTGCGCTTCAACCAGTGCATTCGGAACTCTCTTTCCGCACCGAGGCGGTGGTTGCCAGGGTGGGCATCTGGCCGCCGTCGATCAGCAACTTGCCGTCCTGCAGTTTCCAGGGATATTCGAAAAGTCCACGCGGTGGAGGCCCTGCGGCACGCGAGCCATCGCCGTAATAAACTCCGCCGTGGCATGGACACATAAAGAGTTCGGACTGCGGAAACCAGCGGACCGGGCAGCCAAGGTGGGCGCAGTTGATAGCGAAGATCTGAAACTTCTGTTCCTGGGTGCGACGCACCCAACAGGCGGCTTTGGCGGTGGCGCCATCCCACGGCATGCTTTGCGGGTTGACGAAGCTGGCCAGCCGGGTTTCGCCGATGGGGAATTGCCCGACTTCCCCTAAATCAATCCAGGAATCGTAACCACCATTCTTACGAACCGGTCCCAGCAGGTAGCCAATAATCGGGGTGGCGATCAACAGAGCCACAGCGCCGTTAAGCAATACGCCAATCCCGACCAGCACCCACCGTCTGGTTACTTCCTTGTCGTCGCTCATTGCTTGCCTCCTCGCGGCGTTCGCTGGCTGGAGAGCCAGCCCACCACGTCGGTTACCTGCTGATCGGTCATTGGGTGGCCGGGCATAGTGTTGCTCCAATCGGGCTGGCCTATATCCGGGCGCCCGGCAATGATCACGGTGCGCAGCGCTTGGTCGCTGATCAATGACAAGAACGCAGGCTCGGTAATCGATCCAGCCTTGGTCTTGCCTGGTTGGCCCGCAACACCGTGGCAACTGGCACAATAGGTTGCATACACCTGTGCCCCACGAGAAAGATCAGCCACCGTGGCGGCGTGGTAAGGCGGCAGGCTTGCTGCTCCTTCGGGAGTTCCTGGCTTGTACCATGCCGTGCGCATCCCTTTCACCAATGCGTCTACCTGTTGATCGGTCAAGCTTCCCCCGGAGCTGCCAGCAAAGGCGGGCATGAGCGTCCCTGGCGCGCCATCGGCTACCACCTTTTGCAACACCTGCTCAGTGACCAGCGCCTGGTATACAGGATTGGCCAGCGGATACGATGGCCCGTTCATTCCCTGGGGACCGTGGCAAGCGGAGCAGTTTTCGCGGTAGAGGGTAGCAAAGTCTGTTACAGAATCGGGGCGCGGCACCTCGGGGCCGGGCTTGGGGCGGCCGGGAAGCTGTTCGCAGCCGAGAACAGCTAAACAGGAAATCAGCGTCAGGCTGCTGAGAAGGGCGCGCGCGGTCACTTCTTTCCGTCCTCCCCATGGCGCTCTTCCATCATCCCTGGAGTTTCCAATCCCATGCGGACAGCGAAGGGCATGAACTGCTCGGTTCGGATATCGATCTGCTTGGACACCACCCAACCGGCCACCAAACCGAAGGTCACCTGGGAGACGACGAACCAACCCCAGTGAATTCGCTCAGCCAGGAAGGGATTGATCAAGGGCAGCGCGGAATGAAGTACGCCGGTCCACAAAACCGGGGCGATGATGCCACCCAGGAGGATGGGGTGCTTAGGCATCATGGGCAACATGGCCCCATACAGAAGCCCGATGAGCAGCGAGCCTACGGCATGGATGATGATGGCGGTGATCAGTGCACTCAGGCGGAAGTGCGTGATCTCCGCGAGGGTGGGGTTCGACCATCCGGCTACGCCTGCGCCTCCTAGTAGATTTATCGAATACCACAAGCTGTGGAACGCGATCAGGCTGTAAAGCGTTGCCGGCACAATCATCGCCACGCCGCCTGCAATCCCGCCCTTCACGCCGGCCATCACCGAGGGAGTGTGCACGGGCAATCGCGCACGATGGCTTTCGTCGATCTCGATACGAGCGACCTTTTTGCGCACGGTTGTGAATTTGAACTTCTGGACTTTGACCGGCACGGCAACATGCTGCGCATGCGGCCAAACTTGACGGAACCATCCCACGCAGCCGGAAACGATGAGAACCGCCCCGAGGATGCTTATTCCTACGTTTGTCACCAGCCCGGCAAAGGCAAACGTAAGGCCCAGGGCCAGCACGATCGGAAACGCGGTCGGGGCCGGCAGCTGCACCACTTCCTCGGATATGCCGTTGTGTCCGTGTTGGTCTTCCATTGCTTCTCTTCTCTTTCCCCTCAGCGGCCAATAATGTAGACGACTGTAAACACCACCACCCAGACGCCGTCGACAAAGTGCCAATAGAGCGAGAGCACCTCGAGCTGTTTCGAGTGCTCACTCTTGAGCTTCCCGGTGAGGGAAAAGATCAGCACGATCGAAAGCATGGTCAGGCCGACGATGACGTGGCTCGCATGCAAACCGACCAGCGAGTAGAACGTGGTGCCAAAGAGGTTGGTGCTGATGGTCAGCCCATCGCGATAGATCAACTTATTCCATTCGAGCCCGGTGCCGCCGAGAAAGATCGCGCCCAAAACCACGGTGAGCGCCCACCACAGGCTGAAGGCCCCCATCGAGCCTTTCTTCAGGGCCCGTTCCGCTATCCAGATGGTCAAGCTGCTCGAGAGCAGACATACCGTGTTAAAGATAGGAAGCTCCAGAACCTGGCGCGGCTGCGGCCCGGAGATGCTCTTGCCTATGTAATAGAGATAGGCAACCACAAAAATAGTGAAGATCGCGCTCTCGGCAATGATCAGGGCCGCCATGGCGACCGTGCCGTGGTAGGGCAAGACCCAATCTTCGTTGGCTGCTCGGTGAGCCAGGGGAATCGTGCTGGCGCTCATCGTCTATGTATCCTCGGCGATCAAAATCATTCGTACCGGGAGTCCGGATCTTCCGGGTGCTTCAGGTCCCACAACGGCCGGCGGCTGCTCACCACCGGCTCGCTGGCAAAGTTGTACTCGGGCGGCGGCGATGAGGTCGCCCACTCGAGCGTCCAGGCATCCCAGGGGTCCGGGCCCGCCTCTCGGCCTTTGAAGTACGAATACACCATGTTGTAGGCAAAGATCAGCGTGGCCACTCCCTGAATGAAGCCTCCGATGGAAACGATCATGTTCCAGCTGTCCCAGCCGCGGCCAGGTTCATAGGTGTAGATACTCCTCGGCATGCCGAGCAGCCCGGGGATGTGCATGAGGTCGAAACACAGGTGGAAGCCGATCAAAAACAGCCAGAAATGCCACTTGCCCAGCCGCTCGTCGAGCATCTTGCCGGTCATTTTCGGGAACCAGTAGTAGAACCCTCCGAAGAAGCAGAAGACGATGGCTCCCACCAGAACATAGTGGAAATGGGCGATAACGAAATAAGAGTTGTGCAGTTGCCAGTTCCAGGGGGCAATGGAGAGCATGATCCCGGTCAAGCCGGCGAACAGGAACTGGATCAGGAAAGCGGTGCAGAAAAGCATAGCCGTGGCAAAGCGTATTTTGCCTCCCCACATGGTGGCGATCCAGTTAAAGATCTTGATGCCGGTGGGGACCCCAACCAGTGAGGTCGAAAGGACGAAGAATGCATTCTGCGCCGAGGTCATGCCCACGGTGAACATGTGGTGCGCCCACACGCTGAGGCTGATCAGACCAATGCCCGCTGATGCGGCGACCATCGCCGGGTAGCCAAAGATCGCCTTACGGGAGAAGACGGGAATAACTTCGTTGGCGATGGCGAACGCGGGCAGCACAAGCACATAGACCTCGGGGTGGCCGAAGATCCAGAAAAAGTGCGCCCAGACAACGGGCACGCCCCCAGCCTGAGAGTCGAAGAAGTGTCCCCCGAGGTAACGGTCGATGCAAAGCATGATCTGCGCCGCAGTCAACGGGCTGATGACGATCAGGATCATTCCCGAAACCACCAGGTAGAGCCATGCCAGCAACGGCATGCGAAACAAGGTCATGCCTTTGCAGCGCATACACAAGGTGGTGGCGATGATGTTCACCGCGGCGCCGATGGTGCCGAATCCAGAGACGATCAGCGACAGCGCCCAGTAGTCCGTGCTATGTCCGCGAGAAAATGCTCGCTCGGTCAGCGGGGCGTACGCCCACCAGGTCACATCGGGCGCGCTGCCGGCGCCTTGCAGGCCCACTCCGCCAATGAAGCTGTAGTACAGCATCAGGCCGCCTAGCGCGGTCATCCAGAAGCTGAAGGCATTCATCCGGGGAAAGGCCATGTCCCTGGCGCCGACCATCAGGGGAACCAGGTAGTTAGCAAATCCAATGACCAGCGGCATCCCCATGAGAAAGACCATGGTCGTGCCATGCATGGTGAAGATGCGGTTGAAGACCTCAGGGGGGAGAAAATTGTTGTGGGGTACGGCCAGCTGAATGCGCAGTAGGATCGCCTCGAAGCCCCCGACCAGCAAAAAAATCACGGCGTAGGCGATGTACATCAAGCCAATCTTTTTGTGGTCGACGGTGACCACCCAACTGTGCACCTGTTCGAGCCACGTCCCGTATGACTCACTCGGCGGGGTGAGGTCGATGGCGCTCCCGATAGGTAGAGTTGAATCAGCCATAACCGAAAACTCCTGTCTGTAGTGGCCCGCGTCCCGGTTACTTCAAGGTATCGAGGTAAGCGACGATCTTGTCGATCTGGTCATCGCTCAATTGCATCGCCGGCATCAGGCTTCCTGGCTTGACATAGTCCGGATCCTTGATCCAGAGCTTGAGATTCGCCGGGGTATTGTCGGCCGCTCCGGAAGCGAGCGTATCGCGGCTCATAAAATGAGTGAGGTCTGGCCCAAACTTTCCCTGCGCGGCGGTGCCGCGCACCACGTGGCAACTGATGCAAGACTGCGACTCGAACAGCCGCCTGCCTTCGGCAACTGCCGGATCCTGCAACGCCGGCTGCTGCTGGTTTTTCACCCAGGCCGCGAAATCCTCCGGGGTCTGCACGTAGACGCGCAGCAGCATCTTGGCGTGTTCCACCCCGCAGAACTGGGCACATTGGCCCACGTACATGCCGGGTTTATCCGGATCGAACCACATGTGGTTGACCTGGTTTGGAAACATGTCGATCTTACCGAACAACGCAGGGACCCAGAAGCTGTGAACCACATCGGCGGAGAGCAAGTTGAGCGAAGTGGTCGTGGGAACCTGCCCGGTGCTGAGCGGTACGTGCAGCTCATTGGCCGTCGTGAAACCCAATTTATTGTAGTGAAACTCCCACCAGAATTGATGGCCTACGGCATCGACATCGAGGGCCGTCGCCGGCATCTTCTGATCCTCGATGGCAAAAAGAATGCGGGCCGTAGTGAGGAAGAGGACGACGGTAATCAGGACGGGTATCACCGTCCAGGCCAACTCAATCTGGGTGCTGCCATAGATCTGGGGTGGCTCGCTGTCATCGTTGGGGTCGCGCTGCCGGTAGCGGACCACCACGTACGCCAGAAGCGAGGCCACCACGATAAAAATCGCACCCGTTATTTGCATCACGAAAAGCGACAAATTGTAAATCATATGCGCCGGGCCGGAGTGGGGGGCGAAGATGCTCGGCGTTTGATGGACGATGCTGTTGGACGGCGCTGCCCAAGCCACGGCGGCGCTCAGCAGGAACAGCAGCGCATAAGCGGCTGGCCCGGGCCCGTTGCGCTGCAGCCGTCCTCGGAACATGATGGCGGATCCTCCTCCGCGCAAAAGAAAACTCATTGTAGCGCTCAATCCTCGCTGACCGTATGAATAGTTCCCGACCGCGCACTGCCCGGAATCACACCTTCGATGCTCCGAAACCCAAGAAGGTCGCTTGGTACACTTGCGGAAATGAAACGCCTGATCATCAACGCGGACGACTTTGGTCTCGCGCCGGGCGTAAACCGCGCCATCGTCGAACTGCAGCAGGCAGGCGCTCTCAGTTCGGCGACGCTGATGGCCAATGGTCCCTTTTTCTCTCCTGCAGTGTATATGGCCTTTGCCCAACCGGCGCTTGCCGTCGGATGTCACCTAGTACTGGTGGACGGTTCGCCGTGCCTGCGCCCCACCGAGGTGCCTTCGCTGGTCGACCCGCTGGATCGTTCGTGTTTCCGCAGCACGGTGGGTCACTTCTTCGCGGATATGCTGCGCGGCCGCATTCGCGAGGAGGAAATTGAGGCCGAGGCGGTGGCCCAGATACGGCGGATTCAATCGAGTGGTATTACGGTCAGCCACATCGACTCCCACAAACACGTGCACGCGTTTCCCCGGGTGCTGGCGCCGTTGCTGCGGGCTGCACGCCAATGTGGAGTGCGCTGCGTGCGTAATCCATTCGAACCCTGGTGGAGCCTGAAAGCCACCCGGCCCGCCGGCACCGTGCGCCGTATGCAGGTGCACGTGATGCGAACCCAGGGGCGTGCATTTACCAGGCTGACCAGGGAACACGGTATGATCACCGCCGACGGTTCGATGGGGCTGCTCGCTACCGGGGTTCTCGATGACTCGGTGTTGCGTTCCCTGCTGCAAGCCATGCCGGCGGGCACATGGGAGCTGGTTTGTCATCCAGGGTATAGCGATCGCGCTCTGGACGAGGCGCGGACCCGGTTACGGGCGTCGCGAGAGGTGGAACGCAGCGCTTTGCTCGCGGTTGTTCCCGAGGCGATTCGGGATGATTCCGGGTTGGCGCTGATAGATTTTCATCAGTTGGGGGATTAAGGGAACAGCGGAAGGGGCTTCGCCCCATCTTTTCAACCCATGTAGTGCCCTGGCCATGCCGGGGCACCCGTCCGATCTAGTACCCTTCAAAAAGGAATCCGAGGGCTGTATTTCAAATGAAAATCGGCATCACATGTTATCCGACCTACGGCGGCAGCGGGGTGGTTGCGACCGAACTGGGTATCGAACTGGCAGCACGCGGTCACCAGGTACACTTCATCACCTACTCGCAACCGTTTCGGCTCACCGGGCGGGAAGAAGGAATCTTCTACCACGAGGTGCCGGTCTCCAATTATCCCCTCTTCGAATATCCGCCGTACGATCTCGCGCTGGCTACGCGCATGTCTGAGGTAGCTGAATACTACGAGCTCGATCTGCTGCATGTGCACTACGCCATTCCTCACTCGGTGTGCGCCCTGCTCGCCCGCCAGATGTTGGCCAAACGCAAGCACCTGCCCTTTGTCACCACCTTGCACGGCACTGACATCACCCTGGTAGGGCTCGACCGCTCCTACCTGCCCATCACGCGCTTCGCCATCGAGGAAAGCGACGGGGTCACCTCCATATCGAACTACCTGCGGGAAAAAACGGTGCACGACTTCGGCATTCTGCGGCCCATCGAAGTCATTCCCAACTTTGTGAACTGTGACGAATACAAACCGCTGGGCGAACGGCGCGCCGACGCCCGGGCGCGTTATGCCGATCCGGATGAAAAAATCCTGCTCCACCTTTCAAACTTCCGCCCGGTCAAGCGCATTCTCGATGTGGTTGAGATCTTCTCCCTGATCGCGCAAGAGATGCCCGCCCAGTTGCTCATGGTGGGCGATGGACCGGATCGTTCCTCGGCAGAATGGCTGGTGAATAACAAAGGGCTCCAGAACCGGGTCCAATTCCTGGGCAAACAGGAACGCGTGCACGAACTGTTGCCGGTGGCCGACATGATGATCATGCCCAGCGAACTGGAGTCGTTCGGGCTGGCCGCGCTGGAGGCCATGGCCTGCAAGGTTCCCACCATCGCCACCCGCGTCGGAGGAGTATCGGAATTAATCGAAGACGGCGTCACCGGCCGGCTTTTCGCTGTCGGCGACGTTGGCGCCATGGCCGCCGGCGCCATCGAGTTGCTGAGCGACAACGCGCGTCTCGCGGCCATGGGAGAAGCAGGCCGGCGAGCCGCACAGGACAGCTACTGTTCGTCGCGCATTATTCCGGTTTATGAGCAGTACTACGAAAGGGTACTGGCGCGCGCCGAAGTCTGATCCGCCAGCACCAGGACGTTGGGCGCCATGGGGATTTCGAGGGTGACGCGAGTTCCCCGCCCCGGACGGCTGAATACTTCGAAGCGGGCGCGGTTGCCGTAGAGGACTTCCAGCCGCTCGCGCACATTGCGCATGCCGATGCCGGCTCCCCGGCTGACGAAGCCTACTTCCCGTGCCCGGCCTTCGGGCATACCCACGCCATCATCTTCCACTTCGACAATCAGGTTGGCTTCGTGAATGCGGCTGCGCAGGGTGATGGTTCCTCCCTGCAGGCGAGGCTCCAGGCCATGCTTGATACTGTTTTCGATCAGGGGCTGCAGCAGCATGCAGGGCACCAGCAGTTCCAGGGTTTCGGGATCCATCTCCTTCACCACGCGTAGCTTCTCTGCCCCAAATCGCACCACTTCGATGCCCAGGTAGTCGTCGGTAAAGCTCAGTTCTTCGCGAAACGGCACGTAGGCATCGTGGTCCTTGAGCAAAGCGCGCAGAATGTTGCCCAATTGCACAATCATCTCCCGCGCCATCTCCGGGCGGAAGCGGACCAGGGAGGCGATGGAGTTGAGGGTGTTGAATAGGAAGTGCGGATTGATCTGCCGTTGGAGTGCGTCGAAGCGCGCTTCCAGCACCAGTCGCTGTTGCTCCTTCAGCTTGATCTCGATGCGGCTCGCATTCCAGATTTTCAGCGGGATGGCCACCACCACCGCGGGGCAGACGCAGATGGCTACCTTCACGGCAAAACCGTGGGCATTCAAGCTGAAGAGGCGGCCGGGATAAAGCTCCGCCAGCCACATACGCACCACTTGCATGCCCACAATCAGCATGAGCAACAGGATCTGGCGATCGATGCGCGGCTTCAGCAGGTTGCGCCGCACCCAGCGGTAGATGCTGAGATCGACGAACGGGGAAAACGACCATACCTCTTCCGGCTCGACAGCCCGACCGTACAGTCCGGAAACGATGGCAACCGCGAGAAAGAAGGGCAAGGTCAGGTACTCACCATGCAACATGGCGGGCAGGGAGAGCACTGCCCCACCGAGGAGCGCAGACCACGGTCCCAGGAGCACCCCCAGGATGATCACGGTTTCAAAACCAATATCGGCGGCGTAGAAGTTGGGCACGATGAAACGAATCCACACGCCCAGGGTGAGTGGGATACAAAGGAAGGCCAGCAGTCCAATGGTTTGACCGGTGGTGCGGCGCTGGGCAAACAAGAGGCGCTGGAAGGTCAGGGTTCGGGCGGTCACGGCCGACACCGCAGCAGCGACACCCAGCTTGATCAGCAGTGATATGAGGACGACCTTAGGCTCATACACGCTCTTACTTTACGCCAGTTCGCCCGGCTGGACATGGGGCGGGTAAGAGGCTCTAATTGAGGTATGCCATTGGAAGGTGTAAAGAAGGTGGCGGATGCGGATTTTCCCACCCGCTGGGGTCATTTTCGGATCCTCGGTTTTGAAGGAACGCGGATTGACGCAAACCCCTGCACGCCGGGAACTGCTCCCGTGCCGGCAAAGATCGAGGGCGCGATTGCGCTGGTGCTGGGCGACATCCATGGCGGGCCCCCTGTGGTGCGCATTCATTCGCAGTGCCTTACGGGGGATGTCTTCGGGTCTCTGCGGTGCGATTGCCGGCTGCAGTTAGAGCTGGCCATGCGGGCAATCGCGCAAGCCGGGACGGGTATCCTGCTTTACGAGCAGCAGGAGGGTCGCGGCATTGGCCTGATGGCCAAGTTGCGCGCGTATGAACTGCAGGACGAGGGGCTGGATACGGTCGAGGCCAATCTCAGGTTGGGGT
The DNA here is from genome assembly GCA_049693715.1 of Acidobacteriaceae bacterium. Classification (GTDB taxonomy): domain Bacteria; phylum Acidobacteriota; class Terriglobia; order Terriglobales; family Acidobacteriaceae; genus PALSA-350. Next base: position 28,575 of record JBAVQC010000010.1, read on the forward strand.
TCAAACCGGATTGCCGCGAGTTTGAGTTGCCGGCTGAGATCTTGAAGCTACTGCGCGTGAGCTCGGTACGGTTGATAACCAATAATCCGGATAAGGTCGAGGCGCTGGAAGCGGTGGGGATTCGCGTGGTGGAGCGGATTTCGGCTGAGGTGGAACCACTGGAAAGCTTCGAGCGCTATGTGCAAGTCAAACAGGAAAAGATGGGTCATATCATCGACCGCGCCCTTCCTGAGTTGGGTTAGGGTCGCTGTGCCAGGATCAGCTTGGCGGTGGTGATGGCCTGTCCTACGTGGCGCTGGGTGTGCTCCGCGGCGTGAACCAATAGGCCTGCGAGGGTGGTGGGGAGACGCTTGCGGCCGATGGCTATCGGGGTGTCGAGCGGCTGGCGGATGATGGTGTGTAAACGCCTGCGGGTGTTTTCCAGGCTGGCTCCCAGTTCGCTGAAAATCGAGTTGCTGGTTCCGGTGTTTTCCATTTCGCTTGCCAGGGCGGAGAGCTGTGGTTCGGTTAGCGGTTTCCCTTCCGCGTAAGTGCAAAAGCGATCCAGGCTGCGGGCGATGTGCCTTAACTGAAATGCTACGGAGGGTAGTCCGAACGGCCGCTCGTGTACTTCGCGGTCATCGAGATTGCCGCACCATCTGGTCGTGTCCTCCTGTGCCATCTGGAGGGAGTGAAGGACTGCGCGCTGCAGGACTGGGTATTCGGTAAGCGTTCCTTGCAGCCACGGTTCTGTCATGTAGATCTTTCCCCCTGGGTTTTGTTGAACCTTGAGAAGTTTCGCGATGCACTGCTGTGGTATCCCACATCTCGCGAAAAACGAGCGAGATGTGGGGCACCCGTCCCATACCTCAACCCATGATGCTGGGATGGTCCGGCCGTTAGAGGCCGTGGGCCTGGCGGAATTCTTTTACTACTTGGGCCGGGTCGCGGTGCTGCCCGTCGACCTCCTCGTTCATGATCTGCATTTCTTCGGCGGTGATCTTGCCGGCAAGATCGGCGAAGACTCCGCGCAGTTTTGGCCAGCGGTCTAGCGCTTCCTGCCGCACCAGCGGGACCGCCTGGTAGGGCGGAAAGTAATGCTTGTCGTCCTCGAGGACCGCCAGGTGAAAGGCTTTGATGGGGCCGTCGGTTGAGTTGCCGGCAATGATGTCTACCTGGCGGCCGTTCAACGCCCGGTAGAGCAATCCTAAATCCATCAGACGTGGGGAACCGTCGAACTTCAGGCCGTAGGCTTGTTGCATACCCGGCAGGCCGTCGGGGCGCTGCTCAAATTCGTAACCGACTCCTAGTTTCCACTGCGAACTGTACTGCGCCGCCTGGCTCAGGGTCGTGAGGTGGAGTTGCTGCGCGTCCTGGCCGCGAATCACCATGGCGAAGGTGTTCTCAAATCCCAGCGGCCCCATGACCGCTACCTGGTAGCGCTGTTGGTAGAGGCGTCGCACCGTATCCAGCACCTGCTGCGGATTCTTGTTTACCGGCTGCTTGAGAATGGCGGTCAGTGCAGTTCCGGTGTACTCCACATAAGAATCGATACGGCCGGCAATCAGCGCCTGGTTGCAGATGTAGCTGCCGGCGAGATAGAAGCGGCGTTCCACCTTCATACCGGTCTTAGCTTCAATGTGCTGGGCCAGCAACTCGCCCAGGACTACCTGCTCGGTAAAATTTTTGGCTCCGATCACCAGATAATTCGGACGCGGCGGAGCGCAAGCCGCTATCGACACCAGCAGAAGAGTAACAAATAGGCGGAAGATCACGTGCGTCCCGGAGCAGGCACTTTCAACCGTTTCTCTATCCACCCTAGCCCCGTGTCGGCGGCGATCGCCAGCAGGGCAGCCGGAATGGCTCCTGCCAGGACCAGCCGGTTGTCGACCGAAGCCACACCGCGGAAAATGAGTTCGCCCAGGCCGCCGGCGCCCACCGCCGCCGCGATGGTGGCGATGCCTACAGCCAGCACCGTCGCGGTACGTAACCCAGCCAGAATAAAACCGGCCGCCAGCGGAAGCTCTACCTTGCGCAGCCTCTGCCCACTGGTCATACCCAGCGCTTTGGCAACCTCCAGCACCGTGGGATCGACGCCCTCAAGGCCGACGTAGGTATTGCGCACGATGGGCAGCAGCGCATATGCGGTCAGCGCAGCGATGGCGATGCGCGCGGCGCGGTCTCCAATCCACGGCATTGGCAACAGGAAGCCAAAGAGCGCCAGGCTGGGGATGGTCTGGATGATATTCACCACTCCCAGCACGGGCTTGGCCCATCGCGGATGGCGAGTTAGCCATATCCCGGTCGGCACGCCGATGGCCGCAGCTAACAACATGGCGTTTCCGGTCAGCCACAGATGTTCCAGGGTAAGCTCTGCGATCTCTGAGCCGTACTGGGCTAAGAAGCCGGTCATCCGTTCTCCTGCAGGGTGCGATGCACAGCGCGCACATAAGTCTGCACTGCTGGAATTGGTGAACGGGCAAATTCGTCAGCGGGGAGATTGGCGACCACTTTGCCGCCTTCCAGCAGCACGATGTGCGAGGCCAGGTAGAGGGCTTCGTCCAAATCGTGGGTGACTAACAGGACGGTTTTGTTGAGGCGCTGGAGCAGCTCTCGCAGCATGTCCTGCATTTCGGCCCGGGTCAGCGGGTCCAGCGCCCCGAAGGGTTCGTCCATCAGCAACAGTTTAGGTTCTGCGGCAAGCGCCCGCGCCAGGCCGACGCGCTGGCGCTGCCCGCCGGACAGTTGGTAGGGCAAGCGACGGGCGAAGGTTGCGTAGTCCAGGCCCACCTGGGCGAAGAGATGGCGGGCGCGCTCGGCGATTTCCTGCCGGGGCCGGCCCTCGATTTCGAGCACGGCTCCGATGTTGCGTTCCGCGTCAAAGTGCGGGAAGAGACCGGTTTCCTGGATGACATAACCGATCGAACGGCGCAAGAGGATCGGGTCCCAATCGGTCGTCGGCTTGGCTTCGACCAGCACACGTCCCGCAGTGGGTTCGACGAGGCGGTTCACGGTGCGCAGGAGGGTGGTTTTTCCCGAACCACTGCGGCCCAGCAGGGCGGTCGTGGAACCGGTTGGGATCTGGAGGTCGACGTGGTCGAGGATGACTCGGCCGCGAGGCGTGGTCAGCCCGACTTGATCGAAGGCGATGGCCGACTCGTATGTTTCGGTCAATCGGCCACTCCCTTGAGCAAATAGGGTGTGTGAGAACTCTCAAATAACCGAGTCCCATAGGGACGGCTGAAACCTCGTCACCTGTGTTCAGTCGTCCCTCACGGGACTAAATCGAATTGCTTATATCTACCCAGGACTGACGTCCTGGGCTAAGTTCAGACGTCCCTGCGGGACTGAAGCAGAGTTCTCACCCACCTTCAGGAGCTGGGCGGCGGCTCCACGACTACCCCGTCCATTTTGAGCGGCGGAGCCCCTTTGACACGCACCATGGTGATCTTGCTGAAACCTTCTTTGAAGCTGGGTGGACGCAGGCGCTCTGCCATCTTGCGCATGATGTCATCGCTCACCGTGCGCTCGCGGCGGCTATTCCGCTCCATGCAAACTTCCAACGGAACGTCGAAAAAGACCGCCTGGGCCTCATAGCCGAAGCTCTTGGCCATCTTGATCCATTGCCGCCGCTCGTGGGCGGATAGATTGGTCGCATCCACATAGTTCCAGGGCATCTTCGCGATCAAACGCGCTCGCAGCAAGGAACGGAGAGTGGAAAATACAAGTCCCTGGTAGCGCTGTTCGGTAATGTCGTCAAACAGGATGCTGCGCAGCATGTCGCTGGAGAGCGGGGTGACCCCGCGGCGCTTGAACCAGGTGGTCTTTCCCGACCCGGGCAAGCCGATGGCTAGCACCACGTAGCCCTTGAGATCTTTTTGGCTGGCGGACTGCGCCTCGGGGGGAGGCACGGATGGCGATTCGGGCTGGGTTTCTACCACCAGCTTCCCCGCCGCCGGGGATTCGCCCGGTGGGACTTCCGGCACCATTGTCTCTTCGGGAGGCACAGCTTCGTCCATTTTCATCGCGACAGGGTCGGCGACAGGAGAGCTGACCACAGAAGGCTCGGGCGCCCCGGCCGGCTTCCTATCCTGGTCCACCGCTCCGTCGTTTTCTGCCTTCCGGCGTTTGTCTTCCGGGTACGTGGGCTGCAAAGGAGTCGGCTGGTTAGCTGGAATCTCCTGTCCGATTTTTCCTGTTGATTCGGAGTCATTCGCTCCGCGCTTACCACGTCGTTTCATTCGGGCGCTCATCCATAGGCGCATGATGAGGATGTAACACAAGTTCCGCTATCGCAGCAAATGTCCCTTCCCATTTCCCGCAACGGCTCTTTGGTACACTCAAGTTTCGTGCCCACGCCCAAACGGCTCGCTAAATTTTGTCTACACCCACGCAGGCGAAACGCTACCCACCTTCAAGGAGATCCCAAAGTATATGGCTGTAAAGGTTGGCATCAATGGCTTTGGCCGTATAGGCCGCAACGTGTTCCGGGCCGCGCTCGGCAATCCCGAAATCGAATTTGTCGCGGTCAATGACTTGACCAGCCCAGCAACCCTGGCGCATCTGCTCAAGTACGATTCCATTCTCGGAAACCTGCACCATACCATCACCGCAGGCGACGATTTCATCTCCGTCGATGGCAAGAAGCTCAAGGTCTACGCCGAGCGTGACCCCGCCAAGCTGGACTGGTCTTCCGTCGGCGCCCAGGTGGTGATCGAGTCCACCGGTCACTTTACCGATGCCACCAAGGCAAAGGCCCACCTGCAGGGCACGGTGAAGAAGGTCATCATCTCCGCCCCCGCGACCAACGAAGATCTGACCATTGTGCTGGGCGTCAACGAGAAGAAGTATGACCCCAAGGCCCACCATGTCATCTCGAATGCATCCTGCACCACCAATTGCCTGGCGCCGCTGGCCAAGGTGATCAACGACACCTTCGGCATTGTCTCCGGCATCATGACCACCATCCACAGCTACACCAACGATCAGGTCATCCTCGATTTCCCGCACAAGGATCTGCGGCGCGGACGCGCGGCTGCGCTTTCCATGATCCCCACTTCGACCGGTGCGGCCAAGGCTCTGCACCTGGTGGTGCCTGAGCTCAAGGGCAAGCTGGACGGCTTCGCGATCCGTGTTCCCACTCCGAACGTGTCGGTTGTGGATTTGACCTTCACTTCGGAAAAGCCGGTAACCAAAGAATCCATCAACGAGGCTTTGAAGGCCGCGTCCGAGGGGCCGATGAAGGGCATCATGGGTTACGAAACCAATGAGCTGGTCTCGAGCGATTTCAAAGGCAATCCTCTTTCCTCCATTGTCGACAGCCCGCTCACCAAGACCGTAGGCAGCAACATGGCCAAGGTCATCAGCTGGTACGACAATGAGTGGGGCTACTCCAACCGGGTGCGGGACCTGGTGTTGTTCCTCGAAAAAGCAGGGCTTTAAGAACGGTCTCGGTGTGTTCCTGAGGAACTGCTATGGCAAAACTATCCATCCGCAACCTGGAGTTGAACAACAAGTACGTCTTTGTGCGCGTTGACTTCAATGTGCCGCTTTCGGATAGCGGTTTGCAGATTCTCGACGATACGCGGATCAAAGAAACCTTGCCCACGCTCGAGTACGCGCTGCGCCATCACGCCAAAGTGATTGTGGCTTCGCACCTCGGGCGTCCCAAGGGCAAGCCCAATCCCAAATACAGCCTGCGTCCGGTGGTGGACCGGCTGCGCACCCTTCTCGATCACGCATTGGGCGAATCCGTCAACGTTGCCTTTTCACCCGACTGCGTGGGCGACGTGGCTACCGAGTTGGCGCGGCAGCTGGAATCCAGGCAGGTTCTGCTACTCGAGAATTTACGTTTCCATGCCGGCGAGGAAGCCAACGATCCCCACTTCGCACGCCAACTCGCAAACCTTTGCAACGTCTATGTGAATGACGCCTTTGGCAGTGCTCACCGGGCGCATGCTTCGACCGAGGGCATCACGCATTTCGTGTCTCAGTCCGCGGCCGGGCTGCTGCTCGAAAAGGAGTTGAACTACCTGGGCAAGGCCCTGGAGGCGCCGGAGAAGCCGTTTGTGGCGATCCTCGGCGGGGCGAAGGTTTCCGACAAGATCGAGGTCATTCACCACTTGTTGAGCAAGGTGGATGCATTGCTCATCGGGGGCGGCATGGCCTACACCTTCCTGAAAGCAAAGGGACAGGATGTAGGTAAGTCGCTGGTAGAAGCCGACAAGCTGGATGTAGCGCGGGAAGCGCTCAAGGAAGCGGAAAAGAAAGGTGTGCGTTTTCTCTTGCCCCTCGATCACGTGCTGGCTGATAAGTTTGCAGCCGATGCTGCTACGCAGATCTTTGAAGGGGACGGTCCTTTCCCTGCCGGCTGGATGGCGCTGGACATAGGCCCGGCTACAGTGGAGTTGTTTACGACAGAAATTGCCAAAGCTCGCACTATCGTATGGAACGGCCCCATGGGCGTGTTTGAAATGCCGGCCTTCGCCCGCGGCACCACCGGCGTTGCTGAGGCACTGGCAGAGAATGCCGGCGCCATCACCATCGTGGGCGGGGGCGATTCCGTCTCCGCCATCAAGCAGGCCGGGGTAGCGGACAAGATCAAGCACATCTCCACCGGGGGCGGCGCATCGCTTGAGTTCCTTGAAGGCAAACGGCTCCCCGGGGTCGAGGCACTCTCCGAAGCGCCCCTTTCATAGGACATGGCTGTGGTCAACCTCGAACTGCAGATACTGATCCTGATTGCAGGAATGGTGTTGGCGTTGAGTGCGTGGCTGTTGGCGACGTTCACGCACTTCCTTCGCGGCTATCGCTACCGCGTCAGCCTGGGACTGATTGCTTTTCCGTTGAGCGGCCTGATGGGATTTATTTCGACCCTCAACGCAGCCAGCATGCTGGGCGACTGGCTGGCGGGCAAGCCGATATCTTTCGTGCTGACGCTCGCTTACCTGGGTTACGTGGTATTCGGCTTTCTCGGATGCTGGACCGTGGTGCGCCTGGCCGGCCGGGTGGATCGAAAACAAACCCTTTCGGTGCTCTACAATTTGGTCAAGGAACACAAGGAACGCGATCAACATTGAGAACCCTACCGCATGCGTAAGCTCCTGATTGCCGCCAACTGGAAGATGTACAAGACGCCCACGGAGGCGCACAGCTTCCTTCACACCTTTCTGCCTTTAGTGAAAGGTCAGACCCAGAACGATATTGTGATTTGCCCGCCAGCGATTGACCTTTCGCCGGTGGTCGAAGGCGTAAAAGGTTCCCACGTGGCCGTAGGCGCCCAGAACATGCACTATGAGGATGCCGGGGCGTTTACGGGTGAGATCTGCGCTCCCATGCTGCTTGCGGTGGGGGTGACGCATGTGATCCTGGGGCATTCCGAGCGTCGCCAATTCTTTTGCGAGACGGACGATGGGGTCAATAAAAAGCTGGTGGCTGCTCTCAGGCACAATCTGATCCCGATTGTTTGTGTCGGCGAGCATGAGCATGAACGCGACGACGGCAAGACGCGCGAGGTGCTGTGCCGCCAGATCAGCCGCGCCCTGCATCAGATCGATCCGGCAAAATTGGCTCCCATGGTTGTGGCGTATGAGCCTATCTGGGCAATTGGTACGGGTAAGACGGCATCGCCGGCGATGGCTGCAGAAGCTCACTTCATCGTGCGTAGCGAGATCGCGCGGTTGGTCGGCGGACAGATTGCGGGGTCCACGCGCATTTTGTACGGTGGCAGTGTGAAGCCGGAGAATGCGGAGGCCCTGCTTAGCCAGCCGGAGATTGATGGCGCCCTGGTGGGAGGGGCCAGCCTTGATCCTAATTCGTTCGCCTCCATCGTCAAAGCTGGTGTGGCGGGTTGAATTAGATCTTCACGAAAACTTCTTCGCCCTCAACACTTACCGGATAAACTGCAACTCTTTCCTGAGAGCTATCGGTGGCTCCGGTCGCAGGATCGAAGGTCCAGGCATGCCAGGGGCAAATCAGCTTGCCGTCTTCGATCATCCCCTCGGCCAGCGGCCCTCCCCGGTGAGGACATTCGTTGTCCAGGGCGCGGATGACTCCTTCGACGTTGGCGATACACAGAGTCCTTGGGCCAGCGCTGAATTCCCTGGCCTCTCCGGGGCGCGGAAGCTCGCCCTTAGCGCAGATTCTCACCAATGCACCCATGGGTGTTTAGTACTTGCAGCCGTTGGCCTGCCAAGTGCGATAGGTCTTCCAAGAGGCCACCCGGGCACTCTCTTCGTCTGGAAAATCACCCGCCGCCTGTTCGACTCCTTCGGGAAAGATATAAAACGTCCACTTGCCAAGGGCCTTGTTGTAGATGGGCACGGTGGGACTTTGCTGAGTTTTGTCGCTCATATAGCCGAGCATACGCTATCCTCGGATTGGAATGTCCAGCTCTTCACCCCCGACCCAACCCCAGGCATCCTTAACGACAGACTTGTGGTGCCCCAAGTGCGCCAAGGCCGTGCATGATCCGCTGGTTTGCGGCGATTGCTCCGCCGTGCTCTGCCGGGTCTGCGGAACCCCGCTCGAATCGGCAGACGAACTCGCCTTCGGCTAGGCCATGGCCAAACTCAAGAGGCACACGCCTCCACCTGGGTGGAAAAATCCCCTGGCTCCCCAGCAACCGCTGGCCAGCGCTCGCTGGCTGCTTGGGGGCGTGGCAGCAACCCTGGGTATGGCGGCGGTCTGCGTCTACGTCACTTTTTGCCTGCTCTTCTGGCAAGGCCAGTGGCAATTGGTGTTTAAACCATCACGCAGCATCACGGCCACTCCGGCCACCGCCGGCATGACGTTTGACGAGATCTCGTTTGACGCAACCGAGACCGGGATTCTCCAACTCAACGGCTGGTGGATTCCGGCCGAACCCAACGCGCCGTATGCCGCCGAAACCCTGATCTTTTTACACGGCGGATCGGGCTCGCTCTCGGATACCCTGCCGCGGTTGCAGGCCTTGCACAATCTGGGCATCAATGTTTTTGCGTTCGACTATCGCGGCTTTGGAAAAAGCCTGGACGTCCATCCCTCGCAAGCAACGACGTATGAGGATGCCGATGCGGCCTGGCGCTACCTCGCCGACACGCGTCATGTATCGCCATCCCACATCGTCCTCGACGGAGTGGGACTGGGTGCAGCGATCGCCGCGGAGACGGCTCATCGCCATCCGCAGGCACCAGCGCTGATTCTCGAGGATCCCTTGCAACCCACCCTCGACTCGTTACAGTTCGATGCGCGCACACATATCCTGCCGATTCGTTTGCTCTTTCACGATCGCTTCGACCCCACTGAGACGCTAGCCCGATTGCGGACGCCCAAGTTGATGATGTATTCCAAGCATCAAGCGGCCGGGCGCTACTACGATGCGGCGGCGGAGCCCAAGCAGCAGACGATCGTTGCCAACGATGGGGATTATCTGAACGGCCTGCGCGGTTTTCTGGGGAAATATCTACCCGGCGCTTGAACGGTTCCCTGCTAAGCTTGCCTACGATACTGACACCAACAGGAGTTTTCGATTGTTCAGCTGGCTTGATCGCTTTCAGGGTTTAGGCGCTTTCGTGATGCGGGTGGTTTTGGGCGTCATCATGGTGGCTCATGGATACACGAAGGTCATTCCAAAAGATGCGCTGTATAACTTCAGCCACATGGTGCTCCGTATGCACTTGCCGCTCGCGCTGGGCTACGTCTCGGCCTTTACAGAATTCTTTGGCGGCATGCTTTTGATTGTTGGTTTGTTGACGCGAGTGGTCGCGTTCATGACGGCCATCGATATGGCGGTGGCGATCATCAAGGTGCATCTCCACGGTGGGCTGCTGGGGCCCAATTCGTTCGCTCTGCCGTTGGCGCTGTTCTCCATCAGCCTGATGCTGGTGTTCGCCGGGTGCGGATGGTTGGGGCTGGATGATTTTGCGGGAAGAAACAGAGGCGTCCGGACCAGGGTGGCCGGACGCTAAACACTCCACTTACTGGCCACCGGCAAAGCAACCTGAACAACAACCGCCCTTTTCGACACCTTCGCTGTGTCAGATAAGGGAATCCACGTTCCCAGAAACCTTCGGCATCGTCGCAAGCCCCCCGACTTCGATTCGGCCTACAAGGTTCAAAAATCCGAGAATCGCGGCTCCCCATCTGACACAGCGAACGTGGCGGATCTGGCGGATCTTCAGTTAAATGTGGGCCCGGTCAACTCGATATCATATTGAGAAATTGGGTTGTCTTCAATTCAGACCCGGGAAAAATCAGCTCCATGTTGCGTGCTCCCAGAGTTTTGTAAGCTGCTTCACCGAGGACTTGGCGAAAATCCGTCGTGATGGCCAGATCGCGGTTCTGATACAACTGCTCGGTCGCCATGCCTGGCCACTTGCCGTAGACTTTGCCACCCTTCACGGCGCCGCCGAGCACGAACATGACATTGGCGTGGCCATGATCGGTTCCACCGGTACCGTTCTGTTGCACTGTACGCCCGAACTCGGACATGGTCACCAGGACTACGTTCTCCGCATCGCTGCCCATATCGGTCCAAAAAGCTGAGATGCCCTGGCTGAAGTCACGCAGGCAATTGGCGAGCTGCCCGTTCACGCTGCCCTGATTGTGGTGCGTATCCCAGCCGCCGATGTCGGTAAACGCTGCTTCCACCCCCAGGTTCGCCTTCAGCAACTGGGCGATCTGCTTCATATTGTCGCCGAATGCCCCGTTGGGATACTGGGCGCCCGGTTCCGGCTTGTAGTGTGCCGGATCCGTCGCCTTCAGCATTCTAACCGCCTCGAAGGTTTCCTGTCCGGTACCGTGGAGCACGGAGTCGACAGAATCGGCGTACATAGCTTCAAAGGCGGAGCTGATGGGTGCTGCGTTTGGGTTCCTTCCCGCTACCGCGAAATCCTGCACCCGGTTGACCGCAACGGCGGAGATTTTGCCTTGCAGGGTGCGAGGCACTTGTGATCCCAGGGCGACGGCGCGAAAAGCGGTGTGGGTTGCCGGACGGCGAAGGTCCTCCGCCTGCAAAGCGCGATTCAGCCAGCCGTCAGGCGTGGCTTTCACGCCGGGAGTGCCGCTTTCCATGAAATCCTGAGCGTCGAAGTGGGAGCGCGTCGTATCGGGAGAGCCGGTTGCTTGCACCATTGCCAGGTGCCCCTGATCAAAGAGGGGTTTGAAGGATTGCATGGCCGGATGTAAGCCGAAGAATCCATCCAGGTCGATGAGTTGGTTCTGCGGGATGGCAATGGCCGGACGGAATTTGTAGTAGTTGGGTTCCCCATGGGGCACCACGATGTTGAGCCCATCGGCAGCTCCGCGCTGGAAGATCACCACCAGCCTTTTTCCCTGAGCCTGCGCGGTTGTGGTTTGAGCCAGCACCGACTGCCTGAGAAACGCCGGCACCACTGAGGTACCTACCAGGGCCATCGCCCCACCCTTCATGAAGGCCCGCCGTGTCGCCATGCTTTACTCCAGCCGCCCGCGGTCGCGGGCACATCCATTAGAACGCGAGGATGGCGGGAAAGTTGTGGTTGAAATGAGTCTTTAAGGTGTTTTTCCCGGCGGGAGATTTGACCAAAACAAACGATCTCTAACTGACCAATAAATGGCGCGCAATCAGTGGCTTTGAGGCAACTGTGAAAGTACTGCCGAAAGAAATTTGGCCTCACCCTGCTTTATGCGCCTCGGAAAAGACTCGAAAACATTTCCAGGGGAGGGCGGCGCTTCCCTTCGGTCCTAGTATTTGCGCAGCTCGGCGATGGCTCGATACAGGTCTTCAGGCTGAGGCAGAATGGCGTCTTCCAGAATGGGCTGATAAGCGACGAATGTATCCATGGCGGCTACGCGCTTGACCGGGGCATCCAGGGAGTCAAAAAGCTCGTCCGCAATGCGGGCCGCTATTTCGGCTCCGTAGCCCCAGCTCAACATATCCTCGTGGGCGATGATTACCCGGCCGGTCTTCTTGACCGAGGTCGCAATCGCCTCCCAGTCGTAAGGGTTGAGGGTACGCAGATCGATGAGCTCGACCTCCACTCCCAGTTCACTGCTCGCCAGTTGCGCGGCACGCAGGGCACGCGGCACTACGGCCCCGTACGTAATGAGCGTAATGTCGTTGCCGTTTCTTAAGATGTTGGCCTTGCCAAAGGGGATCGCGAATTCGGGCCCGGGGTACGCGGCTCGACCGAAAGTCTCGCGGTAAAGGCGCTTATGCTCAAAAAAGAGTACCGGATCATCGCAGCGGATCGCCGTGCGCAGCAGACCGTTGGCGTCGAGCGCATTGGAAGGAAAGATCACGCGGACCCCGGGGGTGTGGGTGAAGATGCTCTCGCCACACTGCGAGTGGTAAACCGACCCGCCGGTCAAATACCCGCCAATCGCCACCCTCACCACCACCGGCGCCGAATAGCCACCGTTGGAGCGCCAGCGCAGCAGGCTGAGCTCGTTGCGCAACTGATGCATTGCAGGCCAGATGTAGTCGAAGAACTGTATCTCGACCACGGGTTTGAGCCCTCGGGTGGCCATGCCGATGGCCCGGCCGACAATATCGGCCTCGGCCAGGCGCGCGTTGTAAACCCGGTCCGGACCGAATTCCCGCTGCAGCCCCGCGGTGAGCTTAAAGACGCCACCCTTGCCTTTTACCAGGCCGTCTCGCAGCTCCTGATCGTGGCTGGTATCGGCCACGTCCTGGCCGAAGATCACCATGCGAGGATCACGCTGCATCTCGTCCTTAAGGCAGGCGTTGATCAGGTCGGCCATGGTCCGCTCCTGCGCCTCCGGTGTCTGCACCGCCGGCCGTGCCAGGGCTTCGCTGGTCGGGTCAAGGTCTTCGGAATACACGTGCCGCTTAATGGAACTGATCTCTGGCAGCGGCGCGCGGAGCACCCGGTCGGCGGCGCTCCTCACTTCTTCATCCACCTCCTGTTCCAGGCGGTTGATGGCCGTTGGGTCGAGAATGCCGTCGCGGAGGAGACGCATCTGCAGCTTGGGCAGAGGGTCGAGAGCCGCTTCCCGCTTGCGCTCTGCGTCTGAGCGGTAGAGCCCCTCGTCATCGGAAAACGAATGAGAGTACTGCCGGATCACATGCCCATGCACAAACGCCGGACCCGCGCCGGAGCGGCAATGCTTCACCGCCTGGGTGAAGGCAGCGTAGCTTTCCACAGGATCGGTGCCGTCGACCTCGGCGAAATAGAAGTTGGGGAAATTGGCCACCAGCCGGGAGATATTTCCACCAGGGGTGTTCACGTCTACCGGTACCGAGATGGCGTAACCATTGTCTTCGACCACAAACAAGACGGGTAAGCGCAGGGTGGAGGCGGAGCTCATCGCCTCCCAAAACTCCCCTTCGCTGGTAGCGCCCTCGCCTAGCGAGACGTAGATCACCTCATCTCCATGAAAATGGGTCGTCTTGAATGCGCTGTAGTCCCCCTCGCGCTGCCCGGCAGCCGCCGGATGACCGGCCAGATACCTGCCCGCCTCGGCACACCCCACGGCCTGGAGACATTGCGTGGTGACCGAGGAAGACGAGCTGACGATGTTCAGTCGAGGATTACTCCAGTGGGAAGGCATCTGGCGTCCGCCGCTGGAGGGGTCTGCGGCCGCGCCCACCGATTGCAGCAGCTGCTCTTCCACGGTGTGTCCCAGCGTCAGGCTAAGGGCACGATCGCGATAATAGGGATAAAACCAGTCGTAGCCGGGCTTCAGAGCCATTCCGGCAGCCACCAGCAACCCCTCGTGGCCGGCGCCTGAAATCTGGAAGAAGATTTTCTGTTGCCGTTTAAGAAGAATTTCACGATCGTCGGTGCGGCGCGACAGGTACATTAGCCGATACATGCGGATCAGTTGCTCCGGCTCCAAACCAGCGTAAGCCGCGGCAGTGGCTTGCTCAGTAACGGCTGTCTTGGCCATTTGCACCTCCCATCCAGTACAACCCCAGATTGTAATGGTTTGTGCCCGGTCTTGCTCGTGGCGGTTCACGTTCTGTAACCAATTGCATCCTATGTGGCGGTGGCAGCGTTTGGTGCCGGTATGATGACGGAGCGGCGTTGACCTTCTTTTTCCCAGCGTGCTTTAATCAACCGTTTTGCAGGTGTTTGCGCTCGCGGTTGCCGGAGCAGCTGCGGCGGCCCCTCGGTTCCCCAGTAGCAGGTAATTTTCTGGAGGCGTTTGAATGGTTTTCTTCTCACTATCGGCCACTGTCCTAGGGCAGGGCTCGACCGCTGCCATCGACACCAGTGGCAGCACGTTTCTCTGGATTGCTATGATCGCCGGTCTGCTTGGGCTGGTTTTTGCCTTGTTTCTGGCCCGCTCAGTGCTGGCTTACGATACCGGGACCCCCGAAATGCGAATGATTTCGAACGCCATTCGCGAGGGCGCGGAAGCGTTCATGTCGCGCCAGTACACCACCATCGGCGCGCTGGCCGTCGTGCTTGCCGTAGCTTTGTTTGTGGGCTACAAGTTTTCCGACTTTACCGCGCCCTTGGCGGGAAAAGTCGTCATCAGCTTCCTGATCGGCGCCATCTGCTCCGGTTTTGCCGGCTTCACCGGGATGTTCGTCTCTATCCGTACTAATATCCGTGCCGCCAGCGCTGCCCGTTCGAGCCTGGGGCAGGCCTTAAAGATCGCTTTACATGGAGGAGCGGTTACCGGCATGGTGGTGATCAGCCTATCCTTGCTCGGTGTAGGCGCCCTCTTCTTCCTTTTTGGCGGATTACAGGATCCGCAGCACGTTCCCTATCAACTGGTGGGCTTTGGCTTCGGCGCGTCGCTGGTTGCACTGTTTGCCCAGCTGGGCGGGGGTATCTATACCAAGGCGGCGGACGTGGGAGCCGACCTGGTGGGCAAGGTCGAAGCCGGGATTCCGGAAGACGATCCGCGTAATCCAGCCGTGATTGCGGACCTGGTGGGCGACAACGTGGGCGATTGCGCCGGCCGCGGTGCTGATATTTTCGAGTCGACCGCCGCCGAAAACGTCGGCGCCATGATCCTGGGGACGGCTCTCTACCCCGTCTTCGGCATCAAGGGGATCCTGTTTCCTCTGATCGTTCACGCCATCAACCTGGTGGCCAGCTTTATTGGTGTACTGGCGGTACACAGCCGCGAAGATCAGGATCCGATGGATGCGCTGAACCGCGGCTACTACGTCACCACGCTGCTGGCGCTGGCTGGATTTGCCGGGGCGGTGTACTACATGCTGCAGGGCCGGTGGTGGCTGCTGAGCTGCGGGGTTGTCGGCATGGTGACCTCGTTTCTTTTTGTCCGCATTACGGAGTACTACACCGAGACCCGCTACCGGCCGGTGCAATCGATCGCCAATGCCTCGCTCACCGGTCCGGCAACCAACATCATCAGCGGTCTGGCGGTTGGTATGGAGACACCTGCCATGCCGGTCGTGGTGATCAGTGCGGCATTGCTGCTGAGTTACTACTTTGGGGTGCGCGGGCTGGCGGATGCGAACATCTCCGACTACGCCAAGGGGATTTACGGAACCGCCATTGCGACCATGGGGATGTTGTCTTCGGCTGCTTATATCCTCGCCATGGACACCTTTGGCCCGATTACGGACAATGCCGGCGGCATCATTGAAATGTCGGATCAACCGGATTCGGTGCGGGAAAAGACCGACAAACTGGATGCAGCCGGTAACACCACCAAGGCGCTGACCAAGGGCTATGCCATTGGCTCCGCGGCCCTGGCTGCGTTTCTGCTGTTCTCCGCGTACCTGGAGACCGTCCACGGCATCGTGGCACAACGCTTCGCCGATGCCCAGCAGGCCCTCGACCCCAACTGGAGCTTTACCAACATCAACCTGGCCAGCGTGCCGGTTTTTGTCGGGGCGTTGCTGGGCGCGATGCTGATCTTCCTTTTCTCGTCTTTCGCGATCAAGGCCGTGGGCCGCACGGCTCAGTACATCATTGAGGATGTGCGGGCACAGTTCCGCGAGAACCCGGGCATCATGGCGGGGACGTCGAAGCCGGATTATGGCCGTTGCGTGCGCATTGTGACCGGCGCGGCGCTTAAGCAAATGGTTCTGCCCGGCGCGCTGGCCGTGCTTACTCCATTAGCTGTGGGATTGGTCTTCAAGAATTTGAGTGGCAGTTTTCACATCCACATTCCCGGGGAATACACGCCTATTCTGCACGGTCATCCGATCGACCTTGCCGGTGCGGAGGCGGTCGCTGCCCTGCTGATGGTGGGGACGATCGTCGGCATCCTGATGGCCATGCTGATGAACAACAGCGGTGGCGCGTGGGATAACGCGAAGAAATACATTGAGACCGGGGCGCATGGCGGCAAGCGATCCGAGGCGCACAAGGCTGCGGTGGTCGGCGACACCGTGGGCGATCCGTTCAAAGATACGGCGGGCCCTTCCCTGCACGTGCTGATCAAGCTGCTGGCTACGGTCACGCTGGTGCTGGCGCCGCTGTTCCTGTAGGAAAACGTTGGGGCTCTTGAACGCGACCGTGGGTTCAAGAGCCCTGCGCCCTCTAGAAGCGTAGCGTAGTGGAGAGATCTGCGGCTTTATTGCCAGAGCTTCGCAATCCACGTATCGAGCAACGGCCGGACGCTATCATCAGAGTTATGGGTTTCCGATTCATCAGAGGCTGGCAGTCTGCATTAGCTATTTTCGTACTCATGCTTCCCCATCCCCAAGCGTGGGCTTGGGGCAACGAAGGTCACCGGATCATCGCCGATATTGCCAGCGACCACCTGAACGAGACCACGTTACAACAACTGCGGCAATTTCTGGGTGATAGCGATTTGGCGTCCATCTCCACCTGGCCGGACGATATCCGCAGCGCGCGGCCGGGAACCGGACCATGGCACTACGTCGATATTTCCCCGGATTCAACCGGGTACGAACCAAAAGACTGCCCGGAAGACAATTGCGTGGTGGCGCAGATCAATAAGTTTGCCCGGATCCTGGGAGACCCGGAACAGCCCTTCGCGGCCCGAAGTGAAGCGCTGAAGTTTCTGGTTCATTTTGTCGGCGACCTTAGCCAGCCGTTCCACGCGATGGCAGACGCGCGCGGAGGGAACGACATTCCCGTTACCGTCTTTGGCTCGACCCAATGTGGCGACTATGCGTGCAATCTGCACAGCGTCTGGGACAGCGAACTGATCCGGCATACAGGCTTGCGCGAACACCGCTATGCGCGCGGCCTGGAGCAGATGATTGCCACCGAACATTTGGAGGCGGGATCGACCGATCCGGTGGCGTGGGCCAACGACTCATTGCAACTAGCCAGGGAAGCGCGGGTGCAGCCGCAGGCCGAGATTGACGAGGCCTACTACCAGCACGAACGGCCGGTGGTTGACCGGCAACTCGCCCTCGCCGGCTTACGGCTGGCGCGGCTCTTGAATGAGAAACTGGGGGGCTCTGCGAAGTCGTGAATCTAGAGAAAGAAGCCGAACATATCGAGTACTTCGTCGCTGACTTCCACGTCGGTTAGGTTGGCTTCTTCAATGAGCCTTAGTTTTTGACGAAACCGGTCCAGCATGCCGGAGTTGATATCCGTCTTCTGGTCCAGGGTCCACATCAATTGAGCGGCAGTGGTGCGATGTTCACAACGAGCGGCCAGGCCATGTGCCGTTTCAATCGTCAGCACCAGGGGCAGGGTGTGGAACTCCTGATACAAATGCATCGGGATACGGGCTTTGATGTTGACTCGCATCGTAAGCAAAGAATGCCATGCCCGTACCAAGCCGGCCATACTACCTTTGGTAGGTGGTAACCCACTGCGGGTTGCAGAATAGAGACTTTAAGTCACCTTTTTGAATTTTAAGGCTTGACTCATTAGTTCGATCCGTTCCGGCGGTAACTGCCGGTGAAACGGCCCTCGGGCGTTCAGTGCTTGTGAGCAGCCGCAACTGACCAAATCCACCCCGGACGAGCTACCTAAAACCGTTTTCTCGTGGAATCACGAATCAGATGTCTGAAGTGCTAGTGAATTCATGCCTCTGTTGCCTATCCGCAACTCCATAGCGAAGAAACTAGAGGAATCTCTCTCGATGCTTCGATATGCCTAAGAGAACCCCTGCAAGTCTTATTGGCAAGTAAAACTTCTGATCATCTCGCTTCAGCAACAGAGATGGCAAGTCGCTCGGAGTTTTTGAGTTGCTGCCTTAGTCTCCACCTCAGCGCACGTTCGCGTCGCAAAGGAGACTACCCAATGTTCAAGCATGCTGCTCGCTCACTCACACTCGCCCTCACCCTATCGGTGCTGATGATATCTTCCGCAAGAGTCTTCGCACCGCCATCTGCTGTGGCAGCAAGCGCCCCCACTGGAACGGATCCCGAACCTCAAGGAATAACCCACACAATCCTTAGTTTTCTCGGTCTGGCATAGAATAGCTGCAGACCGTGGCATCCAGGCCGCCTGGTTGGGGTAAACTTATGCACCTTAACCATACCGATTACCTGTTCTGGGCGGCCGGATTACTTGCTCATATCGCGTTGCTGGTTGTAATCTCAACTCGCCATCGCGCAAAGACGTTTCCCTTTTTCACGACCCTCGTCTCGGCCGATATCGTGAAGACGATCACGCTGTATTTGGTAGCTCTTCAGGGCACCAAATATTCTTACCGCGTCACCTACTCCTGTCTCACAGCATTCGATCTGGTTTTACAGCTCTGTGTCGTTTACGAGGTCGCGCTCCATGTATTCCGTCCTACGGGACGTTGGGCGCCAGATGTCAGGAGAGGATTTGTCATCGTGGTAGTTGCCAGCATCACAGTTGCAGCTGGCCTGACCAGCCTTGCAGAGACTCCCGCCAATACCTGGCTCGCGGCGGTGCTGATAAGAGGAAATTTCTTCTCTTCCGCGCTGATGAGTGAACTTTTTGGCGGAATGATCCTACTTTCTGTAACCGTGGGGCTCCCCTGGAAACCACACGCTGCGAGGATTGCGCAGGGCCTTGGGTTTTACTCGCTTGTCACCATCCTGACCGAAGCCGGACATAATATCTTCGGTATGGAACGCTCTTCAAGGATATCCGGCGATCTCACTCTCCTGCGGATCGTGACCTATCTGGTCTGCGTGATGTATTGGATCGTGATGCTCTGGCGCGATGCGCCTGCACCGCGAGAACTGCCCGCGGGGCTACGTAGCCAGCTCGTTGCCTTTCAAAGACTCCTGCAATACGACCTCAGAAAGCTTCGAGCCTTGAAATGATGATCAGCGGGCGCTCTATTTACTTTGTCGTTGTTCTCCTGGCCGTCGTTGCAGCGCTTGGCACGGCCGTAGCGTACTACTATCTTCGCTACCGCTGGAGACGCAGGTTCCCGTATGGCAACTGGGAAAGCTTGCTTACCAGGCTATCCGCCGTCGATCGGGACAAGATCGCGTTGATCTCGCAGAGTCTCCTCAATGAAGCGGAGCCGTTGACGATAGACGAAGATGATTCAGACCTGACGGCCACGCAGATCTGGTCTTCGATCGGTGGTCTTGAGGGTCTCGAAGTCATGGAGCGCAACTGCGCCGTGCTAGTGGACTTGGCCTTCTACGTTCAACAATGGTATCCGGAAGCATCGATCGTTGCCGAAGAGCTGCGATTGAATGCCAGAGCGGTTGCGTGGCATGTCGGTCGCCTCAAGAGCGCGGCGCAGACGGGCAAACTCGAGATATTCTTTGCCGATTATGCGCAACCGGCCATTACGACCTATTATTTGATGACACGACGGGTGCTGGCGCTGTACGAGAAATACAATCTGCCTGGACTGGGCGATTTGCAGAGAGCTATTTAGCGGCCTGACAGCAGGCGATTCATTTCATGCTGACATCCAGGGTCCACATCCATTGAGTGGCTTCCCATGAGCCCTCGACTGCCGCGTCATGCAACAGACACAGTACTTTATCTGCACGCAGCCGCGTGACTAAAGTGCGGATTCCCAAATCGGCACCAGTCTTCGCACGAAGGAGTTCCGAAGACGCTGCCCTGGAGACCGGTCGCAGGCCATAATCGTCAGTACATAACGCAGAAGGAGTGTTTCATTACGCATGGATATGGCCCGCCCCAACACCGGAAATTTCTTTGTCCGTCAGGCAACGGCAATTGCCATTGGCACTGTGTCGTTACTCATGGTGGTTGCCGCACTCTCTTTCTGGCAACAGGAGAAGGTGAGCAGCGAGGCCAAGGGCTGGCTCATTCATACCTATGACGTCATCGCCCAGATCGAATCGCTGATGAGCAAGCTGGAGGAAGCCGAAATGAGCCAGCGTGCCTACCTGCTTACCGGCACAGAGGAGTATCTTGACCCTTACCTGGACGCAATCCGGGGCTCGGCTGGTTCGAATGCAACCCCTTTGTTACCTTCATTGCGTGGACTCGGACCGGGGGTCGCAGACACCGCGTTGCGGCAGCGCCGCTCTATCGCCCAGGAGCTGGCATACATCCGCAATCTGACTGCAGATAATCCCGCGCAGCAGAGCAATCTCGATGAAATGGACGATGTCGTCCGTAAGCTGCTCGACGATCAAGCAGCCACGATTCGCGCTCGCAGAGCCCAGGGTGGAACCGCGGCCGGCCCCCCGGACATTCATCGCGGCATCGAGCTGATGGATCACGCCCGCACCCTCGCCCGCATCATGGAATCGGAAGAAGACCATCTTCTAACGCTGCGCAGAGAAACCGAAGAGATCACCACCCGGCAGAACAAAATGATGACCTTTTCCAGTCTCTGCGTATTTTATCTCGCCATGGTGGTTTCCATCTGGCTCTACCAGAGCAGCCGGAAGCGGGCAGCGGAGCAAATGCTGCGTTACACACACGAGCTCGAGAAGAGCGAAGAAGAACTAAAGATGCAGCAGGAGGAGCTGAAAGCCTCGAATGAAGAGATCGAGGCCTCCAACGAAGAGCTGGAAGAAAAGACCAAGGCGCTGGAGGAACAGAACGCGCAAATCAAGCAGCAGTCAGAAGAACTGACAAAGGGCAAGCGGCTGATCGAGGAAAAAGCCAAGGAGGTGGAGCGCGCCAGCAAATACAAATCAGAATTCCTCGCCAACATGTCGCATGAACTGCGTACGCCCCTCAACAGCCTGCTGATTCTGGCCAGTGTGCTGGCCGCCAACGAGGAGGGCAATCTCACCGTAGAACAGGTAGAAGAAGCGCGCATCATTCACAATGGCGGCCTCGAGTTACTCGCCCTCATCAACGACATTCTCGATCTTTCCAAGGTCGAGGCGGGCAAGCTCACGGTCGTCGCCGAAGAGGTAACGGTGGCCGGCATTGTCGAAAGGATGCGGCAACAGTTTTCGCCTGTCTCTAAAGCCAAGGGCGTGGAGTTCCCCATCAGCGTGGCGGCCGATCTTCCGCCGACATTGCATACCGACGCGCAGCGCGCCGAACAGATTCTTAAGAATCTGCTCGCGAACGCTTTCAAATTTACCGAACGAGGGTCGGTGACGCTCGAAGTACACCCGCCCAATGGGCAGATGGCGCTGCAGCGCAGCTCCCTCGATTTCCGGAGCGCCATCGCTTTTTCCGTTCGCGATACCGGCATCGGCATTGAGCCTTCGAAGTTCAAGGATATCTTCGAAGCCTTCCAGCAGGAGGATGGCTCCATCGACCGGCATTACGGCGGCACCGGTCTGGGGCTGACCATCGCGCGCAAATTCGCCCATAAGCTGGGCGGCGAAATCCATATTGCCAGCCGCAAAGGCGAAGGCAGCTGCTTCACGCTGGTTCTCCCCGTGAACCTGGCGCCTTCCGAAACGGAGGAGACGCCAAAGGCCTCGGGTTATGCCGGGCCCGAAAGCGCGCGCATTGAACTCAAGAATATGCCCAGGACGGCGATGGCACAGTTCATCGCCGACGACCGGCACAATCTGGGGAACCAGGACAAGGTCCTGCTGATCATCGAGGACGATCCGTCCTTCGCCTCAACCTTGATGACCATCGCACGCAAGCGCAGTTACAAATGTCTGGCGGCCGGCGATGGCAAGACCGGTTTGGTGCTCGCGGTCGAAGAGCCGGTCACGGCGATCCTGCTTGACCTGAAGCTGCCCGATATCGACGGCATCACTGTGCTTGATCAGCTCAAGCACGATCTCCGTACGCGCCACATTCCCGTGCATATCATCAGCGGGCGCGAAGAAGGCCCTGCCCTGCCCCTGAAAAAAGGCGCCATCGGCTATTTAACCAAGCCGGTGCCCAAGGAGGCGATTGACGGCGCCTTGAGCAAAATCGAAACCCTGCTGCAGTCGGAGGTCAAGCATCTGTTGGTGGTGGAAGACGACCACAACACGCAGGTCGCGGTCGCCAACCTGCTGGGCAAAAAGGATATTCAACTGACGATGACGGGAACCGGAGCCGCAGCACTCGACGAGCTGGCAAGCACCAGGTTCGATTGCGTGATCCTCGATCTGCAACTGCCGGACATGACCGGGTTCGACTGGCTGGAGCGCATGGAAAAAGCAACTGGAGGACGCGAGACTCCTCCAGTCATTATTTACACTGCCCGCGAGCTCACGGAGGAAGAAAACGCGCGCCTTTCCCGTTACACCGGAAGCATCATCATCAAAGGCGCAAAGTCTCCTGAACGGCTGCTCGATGAGGTGACCCTCTTTCTCCATAGCGTGGAATCGACGCTCTCCAGCAACCAGCAGGAGATCATCCGCATGCAGCACAATCCGGATCTGGTGCTGCAAGGCAGAACGCTGCTCCTGGTGGACGATGACCTCCGCAACACCTTCGCCCTGTCAAAGCTGCTAAAACAACACGGCATGGAGGTGGTGATTGCCGACAATGGGCAAATGGCTCTGGAGAAGCTGCGGGAGAACAAGCGAATCGAGCTGATCATCATGGACATCATGATGCCGGTGATGGATGGCTACGAGGCGATGCGCGCGATACGCGCGCAGAGGCCGCTCCAGGATGTGCCGATGATCGCCCTTACCGCGCGCGCCATGCCTGACGAGCAGCAGAAATGCATGGCGGCAGGGGCCAACGATTATCTGTCCAAGCCGGTGGATATCGAACGGCTTCTCACCTTGTTGCGTGTCTGGCTGTTTCAACAGGTGGCCGTATGACCAGCGCCGCCGCCAGGTGTAAATCCGCATGAGCCCAATCGACTGCGAAGAGGTGGAAATCGACATGCTGTTGCACGGTATACGTGCCCGTTACGGATACGACTTCGCCCATTACTCACGCGCTTCCCTCAAACGCCGCCTGGAGCGAGCGCTGGCGCAGACCCGGCTGACGCACTTTAGCGAACTGCTCGATCGCCTGTTCCATGATGAACAATGCTTCGACGAATTTCTCAAGATCATGTCCATCAGCGTAACCGAGATGTTTCGCGACCCGGACTTTTACCAGGCTATCCGCAAGCACGTTGTTCCGCTGCTGAAGACCTATCCTTTTATCAAGATCTGGCATGCGGGGTGTGCAACCGGGGAAGAAGCGTATTCCATGGCCCTTCTTCTTCATGAAGAGGGTTTTCTCGACCGCGCGCGGATCTACGCGACCGACTTCAACAAGCACTCGCTCGATACCGCAATGAAAGGGGTCTATACCGCCAGGCAAATGGCGGACTATGCCGGCAACTACCGGTCAGCCGGGGGCACGGGGCACTTTCCCGATTACTACAGCGACGGATACGAACTCGCGAAGTTGAAGGACTTCCTGAAAGAGCGCATCACCTTTTCGTATCACAACCTGGTGACCGACGGCGTCTTTGGAGAAATGAACATGGTCTGCTGCCGTAATGTACTCATCTATTTCGATAAAACGCTGCAGGATCAGGTGTTGAGAAAGTTCGCAGAAAGCCTTCGTCACGGCGGTTTCCTGTGCCTGGGCAACCGGGAGTCGCTGAATTTTACCGGTGTGAAGCCGTTGTTTGCCGCAGTGGATAAGATGCAAAGGATCTATCAGAAATGTGGGGTCTAGTATGGTCTATCGAGCGGTAGTGATCGGCGTGTCCGCGGGTGGCGTCGAGGCGCTGAAAGCCCTTCTTCCCGGGCTCCCCCCGTCTTTCCCACTTCCCGTCGCCATTGTGCAACATCGGGACCGGCGGTCCGACGGCTTCCTGGCGGCCTACCTGGACTCAATCAGCACCATCGCGGTAAGCGAAGCCGAGGACAAGGAACCCTTCTCGGCCGGTCACGCCTACCTTGCGCCGGCTGGGTATCACCTGCTCATCGAATCGGATCGCAGCTTGAGCCTCACCATCGATGAGCGCGTCAATTACTCCTGCCCCTCTATCGATGTTCTCTTCGAAAGCGCGGCGCATGTATTTTGTCGGTCACTGATCGGCATTGTGCTCACCGGCGCCAACGCTGACGGGGCGCAGGGACTCAAGACGATCAAATCTCGCGGAGGACTGGCCGTCGTCGAAGATCCGCGGACGGCCGCCGTCAAGGCGATGCCCCACGCCGCGCTCCAGGCAACGCCCGTCGATCACGTGCTCCCTTTGCAGCAGATAGCCCCCTTACTCACACAATTGTGCACACGGAGAGAGGTCTATGGCACAGCCAGCTGAGCAGCATGCTACGAAAGCCAATCCCCCTTGGACGCGGCCTAATATTCTCATCGTCGATGACCGTTGGGAAAATCTGTTGGCCACGGAAAAGATACTCCGCCATCTGGATGCGGGAATCTTCACTGCCAATTCGGGCAATGAGGCGCTTTCCCTGGTGCTCCGCCACCGATTCGCCGTCGTGCTGCTCGATGTGCAGATGCCCGAGATGGATGGGTTTGAGACTGCCCTGCTGATGCAGGAGCATGAATCCATGCGCGGCGTGCCCATCATCTTCGTCACCGCCATCAGCAAAGAAGAGCGGTACGCGAGCCAGGCGGCCGAGATTGGCGCGGTGGACTATATCTTCAAGCCCATCAACTCCGAGATATTGAAGAGCAAGGTCAAGGTATACGTCGATCTCTATGTACAGCGCGAAGAGCTGCTCAAGAGTCAGGGAGCTCTAGAGGATGCCCGGACACGTCTGCGGACCATTCTCGACAATGTGCTTGACGGCATCATCATGATTGATGGAAGCGGGACGGTTATTTCGTTTAATCCCGCAGTGGTCAAAATGTTCGGCTACGAAGCCGGCGATATCGTGGGACGAAACATCAAGATGCTGATGCCCGAACCAAACCGCAGCAGCCACGATGAATATTTGGCGGGATATGAGTCGACGAGCACGCCGCAGGCGATCGGAGTAGGCCGGGAACTGGAGGGCCTGACCAAGGCGGGACGAACCTTTCCCATGGAGTTGACGGTCACCGAGGTCTTGTTTCACGAGCAGCGGATGTTCGTGGGGCTGGTCCGCGACATCACGGAGCGCAAGTCGGCCGAGGACATGTCGCGGCGGGCGAAAGCCGCTGCTGAGGCGGCCAACCGTACCAAGTCGGATTTCCTGGCCAACATGAGCCACGAGATCCGGACCCCGTTGAACGCTATCCTGGGCATGACCTACCTGGCCCAGCGCGCCAATCCTGCTCCCCGGCAACAAGCGTATCTCACCAAGATTGGAATCGCCGGGCAATCTCTGCTCGGCATCGTCAACGACATTCTGGATTTCTCGAAGATCGAGGCCGGCAAGCTCGATGCGGAGCGCATCGCCTTTTCACTCGATGACGTTCTGCGCAATGTGGTCGACATGGTGAGCCAGAAAGCAGAGGAAAAGGGTATCCGGATCGTGTGCGCGGTCCCCCCCGAGGCGCCGCGCTCCTTGATCGGCGACCCCTTGAGGCTGGGACAGATCCTCATCAACCTGGTTCACAACGCCATCAAGTTCAGCGATGAGGGAGAGGTCGTGTTGCGGGTGATGGCCGAAGATCTGACCCCGGACAAGGTGCAGCTCGCGTTCTCTGTGCTTGATCACGGAATCGGCATGAGTGCGGAACAGGTCGCGAGTCTTTTCCAATCCTTCAACCAGGCCGACACCTCGTTTACGCGCAGGTTCGGCGGCACCGGCCTGGGGCTTGCCATCAGCAAGCAACTCTGCGAGTTGATGGAAGGAACCATCTCGGTGGAAAGCGAGCTGGGCAAGGGCAGCACGTTTCTCTTTACACTCAACTTCCCCATCGCGAAGGAAGAGCAATTCCTTGCTCGCAAATCGCAGGAGAAGCCCCTGAAACGATCTGCCCTCATCGTGGACGACAGTGCAATGACGCGAAGGCTGCTGCTTGGCATGCTCCAGGCGAACGGCTTCCTTGCCCGGGCGGTTTCCTCGGGCGAGGAGGCTTTGTCCGCACTCGTGCACGGCTCCCAGGTTGGCCAGCCGTTCGATCTGGTGCTGATGGATTGGCGGTTGCCCGGAATCGATGGGATGGAGGCTTCTCGCCGCATCAAGGAGCACCCAACGCTCTCGCCGATCCCCGCGATCCTGTTAATTTCGGCGTTCGAATCCGAAGACGTGCTGCGCGGATTGAACGAACCCAGGTTCGACGCCTTTCTGGTAAAGCCGATCACGGAAGGCGTGCTCATGCGCACCATCGCATCCATCAGCGGAGAGTCCATCGGAGGACATCCTTCCGCGCTTCAGCCCGCGGCGAAAGATCTTGCTTTCGCGTTGACCGGACGGCGTGTCCTGGTGGTGGAGGACAACGAGATCAATCGGGACGTTGCGAGCGAGTTGCTCGGCAACCTCGGCATTCGGACAGCCAATGCGGTCAATGGCCGCCATGCCGTCGATCAGGTTTTGGCGCAGCCATTCGATCTCGTTCTCATGGACATCCAGATGCCGGTGATGGATGGATTGGCGGCGACCAGGCTGATTCGCACCGATGCTCGATTCCATGATCTTCCCATCGTCGCCATGACCGCCCATGCCATGACCGGCGATCGCGAACGAAGCCTCGATGCCGGCATGAACGACCATCTCACCAAGCCGATCAATCCCGCCGCTCTCTCCGCCATACTCTTCCGGTGGCTGCCTCCCGAAGCGGTGGATCCACCATCCTCTGGGGTGCCGCAGTGCATCGCTAAGGCCGGGAACCCCGCAGGAGAATGTCCACTAATTGCCGAGCCTTTGCCGGCGAATCCTTCGCCTAAGCAATAAGGGAATCGCCCGCTTGCCAGGTGCAAGCGGGCTGTCCTCTCGTTAGTCTTTGAACAAGTGCGAAGCGTGGGTGACCGCCGCGCCGGCCCGCATTGCGGCGGCAACTACGGCTGCTTCCGTCAGCATAGTGTCAGTTGCGCCGGCCTCACGCGCTGCTTTTACATGCAACTCAATGCAATAAGGACACTGCGTTGTGAGCGCGACGGCCACGGCCATCAACTGCTTGTGCAGGACATCGATGGCCCCGGCTTTGAACGCCTCTTTATCAAAAGCCCAGAAGGCTTTCATCGAATCAGGTGCATTCTCATCGAGCTTCTTGAGGCGAGTGAGATTCTTCATATCAAACATGTGAGTGACTCCATTTGGGTTTTTGTGTAAAGCGCTTCCGATCTAAGAAGGACGGAGAGCGCGTTTGGTTATAGGTTCAGGACTTGAGGAGTGACTCCCCAAACCTGACGGAAACGGCACCAGACGGTACTTGTTGTCACATGGAACGCAGTAATATACCTTATAGTCTCACACATGGATCACCTGGCGCCTTTCTTCGAACGATTCTCCCTCTCGGCCCGGATGTTTTACTCAGGAAAGCTCTGTGGCGTCTCGCCCAACCTTGACCAACAAGCCGGTTACCTTCACGTGCTCAGAAAAGGAACGCTGACGGTCACTTACCCCAACGCTCGGCAGCTGGTCCTCGATACCCCAAGCATCCTTTTCTTTCCGCGTCCCCACCAGCACCGTGTTCACGGCTCAGAAGAAGAAGGCGCTGACCTCGTGTGCGCGACCGTCGAATTCGGCGTCGGCATGTTGAATCCACTGATCGCCTCATTCCCGGACCCATTCGTGGTTCCCCTGGACGCGCTTCCCGAACTTGCCCCGGCCCTTGAGCTCCTGTTCGCCGAAGCTACCTCCGAGTTCCCCGGCCGGCAGACTGCGCTCGATCGTCTCTTTGAATACGTCCTTGTGCTTCTCATTCGGTCCGCCCTGAATGCGCGCCTGGTCGACAGTGGTGTGTTGCTGGGGCTCGCCGATGAACGAGTGGGCAAGGCGATCGAGGCCATGCACAAACACGCTGAAACTGCCTGGTCGCTGGAACGGTTGGCTCAAGCCGCAGGTATGTCCCGCGCGCGGTTCGCCGCCCACTTTCGCAAGGTCGTCGGCGTGACGGCATTTGATTACCTGACGAACTGGCGCCTCGGAGTCGCTCAGACGATGTTGCGCAAGGGTAACTCGCTTAAGCTGATCGCTTCCGCCGTGGGATATGCAAATGCGACAGCTCTCACGCGAGTCTTTACGCAACGTGTGGGGATGTCTCCTACTGAATGGCTTGCTCACAACCAGAGACACGATTCATCCCAATGAATTGCCGGGTTTTGAAAAAGCAGCAGGCGAGCTCGGGGGTCAGCGATCACGTCCCAAAGTCGGGAATTTGATTCGGATCCAAAAATTCCGCGATGGTGTCGAGCAGTTGCTGGATAGATCTACCTTTATCGATCCAGCGCGCAAATAGAATGCGATCTTCATGTGAGAGGGCATCCAGGGATCCTGTGAGCAGCACTACGGGAAATCGTGCTCCCAAGGCTCGCATGCGCAGAAGTAACTCCAGGCCATTTAATTCAGGCATCTGAAAATCTACGATTGCCAGATCAAACAGGGATAGGTCATAACGAAGGGCTGCCAATGGGGAATGACAGATACTGATTGAGTAACCCTGCTCCACAAGAATTTCTCCGCGAAGCCGGGTGCCTTCAATCTCGTCATCTACACACAGAATGCGGTGTTTGCGGCTTGGTGCCGGTGGAGCGCTCTTAGGCGCCTCCATAAGGGCGGCCACCGTTGTTCGAATGGAGTATTCCGTAGCGCTGTACGGCCTTTTTAACTGAGCGTATCTCATCTCTTCACCACAAATGAACCTTGTTGGGCAGCCCGGTCAAACATGTGTGTAACTCCCTTTCGGCTTCGTGAAAGGCGCTTACGATAGTAAGAGCACCGAGAGCGCGATTAGTTACAAGTCTCAGGGCTTCAAGAGTGACTTCCCCAAAACGCACGGGAATGGTGAAGTTCGCTCAGTCTAGTCGTAACCTTCGAACCTCATCACACGAATCTCAGCACCCTGCGTGACTCTGGCAAGATCTTGCTTGAGCAGATAAAACGACACGGCCAGCAGAACCACGTCTTTCATCAGGAAAGCAACTCCGGCCATCGCCTGGAACCGGCCAGCCGATGCGGCCCAACTGCCGGGCATGAAGGGGATGATGGTAACTGTTGCGATAAATGTAATCACCGATCCGAGAGCGCCCAGGATTCCCAGCTTCCTGTTCCAGAAGCCGGCGAGTAAGAGCGCTCCCAACATCCATCCGGAAACACAGAGGAAGAGCGGAACGAGGCCCTTTCCTTCGTAGTCCAACCATTTCTCATACCCGAAGCAGAAATAGATGATAACCATCGACGCGCGAACAAAATGGTTGTCAAGGTCTTCGTTGAGGAGGCATGTTTTCGATAGGAGGCTGATAAGCGCGTTCATGTTTATCCTCTCGCTCCTTACTACAGGCTGTTTTCTATAGCGTGCGTCCGTGCCGGAACCTTGCGGCGCATCCTTCGCCATCGTGGAAATAGTGAGTGGCCGCGCAATTAGTTTCATCATGGCAAAAACTCTCCTGGCAGGAAGCGTTCTAAAGGTGAGACCGTACGGCAGGATCACAAGTAGTATCAGTTTGATATCTTGTAGTCTCGCCGGCGATCCTTTTCGTTCTTTGGCTTTGCTGCACTGGAAAGAGAACAGCGGAAGGGGCTTCGCCCCATCTTATTCAACCCATGGAGTGCCCGGGCCATGCCGGTGCAAACGATGGGGGCGCCCGTCCTTTGGAACGGGAGCGGCGGCTTTCCATTCTCCTAAGACTAGCGGGAGGGTGACGCCACCAGCCCGGCGAGCATCTCGGCAATTTTCGCGGCGGCTTGGGGATAAGCAAAGGTGCGGGCGCGGACTGCCATTTCCTGTAGTTTGCCCGGGTGGCTCAACAGTCCGGTGAGCGTGTCCAGCAAACTTGTCTCGGTCATATCCTGCTCCAACAGCATGGCTGCGGCTCCACCTTCCACCAATACTTCGGCATTCTTTCGCTGGTGATCGTCTGCCGCCTGGGGAAAGGGCACCAGCAACGAAGGCTTGCCACTGGCGGCAAGCTCCGCTACCGTGCTGGCTCCACTGCGGGCAAGAATCAGATCCGATGCTGCAAACTGTGCGGGCATGTCTTCAAGAAAGGCCTGGACTCGCCAGCGATCTGCGGACGCTCCGCTGGCCGCGTAGGCCGCCTGGGTGGTTTCAGCGTGCCGCGCGCCGGCTTGATGCAGGATCGTGAGCCCGGGCAGCGACTCCAGCAGAGTCTTGGCGAT
The DNA here is from genome assembly GCA_049693715.1 of Acidobacteriaceae bacterium. Classification (GTDB taxonomy): domain Bacteria; phylum Acidobacteriota; class Terriglobia; order Terriglobales; family Acidobacteriaceae; genus PALSA-350. The sequence continues at coordinate 58,906 of JBAVQC010000010.1, forward strand.
CTGCGGCATTTTCTGGTTGAGCGCGCGGGCGCCCTGGCTTCCACCCATCACCAGCAACCGTGGTGCGCCGTCCTTCGGAGCGAGGGCGAAGAACTCGGCACGCACCGGAATCCCCGTGACTTCTGCATTGCGGAAGTAGGCCCGGGTGGGAGCAAAGTTGACCGCAGCAGCGCTGATCCGCTTGCCGATGAGCCGATTGGCCATCCCGGGGACAGCATTTGGTTCGAAAGCCAGGGTGGGTACGCGGAGGAGCAGCGCCGCCAGCATCGCCGGTCCGGATGCATAGCCGCCTACGCCAACCACAGCTTGCGGTTGCCAACGGCGCAAAAGGCTGAGGCAATGCACGATGCCGCGCGGCAACGCTACCAGTGTTTTTAGTTTGGTGGCCAGGCTCACACGGTTGAGCTGGCCGACATCGATGAGCTGCAGTTCATAACCGGCCTGGGGCACCAGCAGGGTTTCCATACCTCTCGCGGTGCCGATGAAGCAGACCTCCGCGGCGTAAGCAGACTTGAGAGCATCGGCGATCGCGAGCGCGGGAATCACGTGGCCACCCGTGCCGCCTCCGGCAATCATGACCCGCATGCCCGTCAGTCAATCTCCCGCGTAAGACTCAACAGAACCCCGACACTCGCCAGGGTGATGAACAGAGACGTACCGCCGGAAGAGATGAACGGCAGCGTAATCCCTTTGGTTGGCACCAGGGCAAGCACCACGCTGATATTGAAGAAAGCCTGGATGAGGATGGTCGCCGTTATACCAAAAGCCAGGAAGCGCGCGAAGACATCTTTCGAGAGGCTCGCCGCCCGCAGCCCGCGATACCCGAGGGCCACGAAGAGAGCAATGATGGCCAACGCCCCGATCAGTCCGAGCTCCTCGGCAATGTTGGCAAAGATGAAGTCGGTATGCGGCTGCGGTAAGTAAAACAGCTTCTGCCGGCCTTCCATAAAGCCGAGCCCGCGGAATCCGCCCGTGCCCACCGCGATCAACGACTGGATGGTGTGGAAGCCGGAGCCTTGCGGATCAGATTCGGGGTTCATGAAGGCCAGCATGCGGGCCCTCCGCCAGGGCACGCGAAAGAGCAGGAAATAGAGCACCGGGGCGGCGGTTAGTATGGCATAGCCGAAGTACTTGGTTTCCACGCCTGCCAGGTAAAAAATCAATCCGGTCACGGCAGCACAGACGAGCGCGGTGCCGAGGTCAGGCTCTTTCAGGATGAGCAACAGAAACACCAAGCTGGGCAAAGCCGCCGGCATCAGGGTGTTGCGCCAGTCGCGGATGGACTGCAGCTTATCCTGCAGAAACCAGGCTAAAAACAGCACCAGCACGGGCTTGGCAATCTCCGAGGGCTGAATGGAGAACGCCCCGGCGAAGTGGATCCAACGATGGGTGTTGTGCGAGTCGCGCAGGAGAAACACGCCCAGCAGCAACAGAGTGGTGATGGCGACCGCCGGGAATACGACGATCGGGCGGTTGAACCTGCGGTAATCAATGCGCATGACCACGATCATGGCGATCAAGCCGAGAACCGCCGATACCGCCTGCGTACGGACAAAGGTGTAAGGCGAGCCGTAGCGGTCCTGGGCCATGACCGCCGATGCGCTGAACACCATCAACAAACCGATGAAGACGAGCAGGACAGTCACGCCGAAGAGCCATTTGTCGACTCCTACGCGCTTTGCCATACGCCTGCTCCTTCGTTGGCTCCGCGACGCGCCATCACATTCTGCTTGAAGACTCTTCCCCGCTCTTCGTAGTTTTCGAACTGGTCAAAGCTGGAGCAGGCTGGGGCGAGAAGAACCACGTCACCGGGGGCTGCCAGGCTGGCCGCCCGGTCGATTGCTGCAGCGAGCGTACCAGCATGAATCACCGCGGTGACGCCGGCGATCTGTCCTTCGATTTTTTCCGCCGCCGAGCCAATGGTGTACACCGCCTTGACCCGCGCGCGCAGTAGCGCATTCAGCTGGGTGTAGTCGGAGTTCTTGTCCTTACCGCCGAGGATCAGGTGAATGTTGCCGGGAAAGGAGGCAATCGCCTTGGCCGTGGCGTCGACGTTGGTGGCCTTCGAATCGTTATAGTAGTCGACGCCGTGAATCGTAGCCACGAATTCCAGCCGATGCTCGACCGCGTGAAATGAGGCGACCGTGCGGGCAATGACCTCGGCAGGTATATTCACCACGCAGGCCGCACAAACTGCCGCCAGTACATTCTCGATATTGTGCTCGCCCTTGAGCGGAATATCTGCCATGGGCAGTACCGGTATCGGCTTCGCCTGCTCCGAAGCGCGGAACATCACCAGGCCGTCCATGAGGAAGGTTCCACGGCGCACAATCTTGCTGCGGCTGAACCATAAGACCTGCGACTTGGTTCGACTGGCTGCCTGCTGCACCACCGGATCATCGCCGTTGAGGATGAGGTAGTCGTCTGCACCCTGCTTCAAGAAGATTTTTTCCTTCATGGCCACATAGTTTTCGAAAGTGCCATGCCGGTCTAAATGATCCGGAGTGATGTTTAGAATGACCGCCACCCGAGGATGAAAGCTCTCCGTGGTTTCCAGTTGGAAGCTCGAAACCTCAAGCACTGACCAGGTTCCGGCTGCACTCTGATCGACCACCTC
>JBAVQC010000011.1:0-18065 GCA_049693715.1 Acidobacteriaceae bacterium
CGGAACAGGACATCGCCGCTGGTGGGGGTATCGAGCCCGCCGAGCAGGTGGAGCAGGGTCGATTTACCACTGCCGCTGTGTCCGCTAATGGCAACGAATTCGCCGGCGTCGATGGAGAGATCGAGACCGCGGAGAGCCTCGATTCGGCCTTCGTCGTATTCCTTGCGCAGGTTGCGTACTTCCAGAATGGGATTAGCCATGGCGCCGCGCCTAAACCGGGGAAAGGCGTGCGCCGCGCCAGGCTGGAAACGCTCCGGCAGTCAGTCCGGCTAGCAAGGCAATACACAGCAATTCGTCTTCAAACGCGCGAGAAAAGGCCATCAGACCGACAAATGAGCCGATCGCCATACTTGCCCCGCAGAATTTCATGAGTGTTCGGAGCGGTGGGCGCCCAAAATCCTTCCGGGCAAACCTTGCAAACGACAATTCAGAGGCCATGCGGTTGAGGTGGGTCCTATCGTGTTCGATTTCGGGAGAATCGAGTGCCAAGTTTATCCTGCAGCTGCCGCTGTGTTTATTGCCAAATTTGACTTGCAGACTTCGCTAACCTTGATTGCGCGATTTGGCTCCTGGGTCAAAAATACCCAGTCAACTCTGTTCCAAGTGCGATTTTACTCTAATTCAGTTTACCTCAAACCGGCTGGCACGGAATTCGCGGGGCAGGGCCATGCATTGCAACGATGAAACGGTAGTCCACGAACTCCAAGCCTGACCAGCAGCTGATTACCCGCCGGAATCGGGAAATTCAGGCGCTAGCCTCAGTGCCCGAAGAAAAGATCGACACTTCGGACATTCCCGAACTCCCTCCGGGAGCATGGAAGAAAGCGGTTCGAGGCAAGTGGTATCGCCCTGTTAAAACCTTCTCTCCAACCCGAATCGCGCCTGAAACGGTTCGGCGGGGTGGAAGACGTTGGTGAATGCCGCCGAGCCTGTTGGCGTGATTCTGGAGACATAGGCGTAGGTAATGTCGTCATTGCGGCGGTCCAGCAAATTTAACAATTCGGCCGTAACGCGCCATCTCTCGCCAATTTGATAACCAAACCCCGCATTGAGCAATAACGTAGCCTTTGAGCGATTGAATCCATCGGAAGTCAAATCGCGCGGGCCAAAATAGCGCAGGCGCAATGTCGAGGTAAAGCCTTTGTAATCGTGCAGTGTGACACCCGATGCAATCACCACCTGAACTGCTTCGGGAACCAGCTTGCCACCCGGGCCCGGCACCGGATACTGGCCACCCCCCGGGTTGGAGAACGCGGCATCGTCCGGGTCTATTTCGGTAAATTGGGCGCGGGAGTCCGCCACGTCTAAGTCGACAGCCAAATGGTCCCATGGCGCGTAGTAATTTGCCCATTCGATGCCATAGCGGTTGCTCGGCGAATCTGAGGGAGTCGTGCCTCCGGTGTCGCCATCCTGCTCCAGTTCGGAATTACTGCGGAGATACCAGAGCGAAAAGGTGCTTTGCAGATGCGGAAGGCCCGCGGTGCGCACACCGAACTCCCCACCTTTGGTTTGGACCAGGGGGGAAATTGGGATGCTGGGCGTGGGGAAAGGATTGTCCGGCGAAATCGGTTGCACGTGTTGCGTCGCGCCACGCGCGTCGTTGCTGTGAAAACTGAACCCGCCCTGTGCATAGAACTCAGTATTGGCCCAGGGGCCGAGGATCAAACTTGCTTTGGGTTGGGGCAGGAACTTTTTGGCCGAGCCCGAATTGAGCTGCGCAAAGTTGATTACCGGAGACCCAGGCAATTCGGTGGCAACATAAGAGGGAGTCAAGCTGGTGACGACATATTTTGCGTCGTCGCCGCGCACGGCCACAACCGAGCGGAATTTGTTTGACCATTGGATTTTATTTTCCCCATAAAAACTTACCACCGTGTCGGTAAATTTATTCAAATCCGTGGCCGCGGGCAAGATCGCGACCAGATTCGGGTTGGTAGCGCACTCAGGGATGGGTTCGTCGTTGCAGGCGTTGATGTCATTCTTGTCCGTGCGCACACGATTTTCCGTCCGGTAAAGGCCGTTGTGGACCCAATCGTTGCGGATCTGCAGGCCGAAGGTATTTTGCACCCTGCGGCCAAACCATTGGCTGAAAATCGTGTGACGCGCGTCCAGGCCGGCCACCCAGCGCCTGTCCTGCTGTTCGAACTGATCACCCTTCGCGGGGTCATCCAGGTAGTAGGTGAAGTCGGAAAACAAGTTGAGATCGTAATAAAACCCGTAAGCCGAGATCTGCGTCTGGAAATTTGCGCCTTGGCGGTGCCATTCTCCCTGCAAGCTGAAACGCTGTGACTCGCCACCGTCCGTTGGGTTCAGTGCGCCGAAGTAACCAACCAGGGGAATGGCGTCCACGGGGATTTGATCGCTCGAATGCCATTTTCCACGGTAAGCGCGGGTCGTGAAGCTGTAACCATCGGTGTCTCCGCCCTGGCTGTAGGTCACAAGGCCGTTGAACTTGTAATAATTATCCGGATGGGTCCATGGGCCGTTATCGTGAAACGCTTCTCCGCCGTACAGCAAATTGCCCGCGCCGAGCTTTTTCGTTGCGCCGAAGACGGCCCGCCCATAGCCAAACTGGCCGCCTTCCACCTTGAAGAACGAGGGTACCGTCTTGAAAAATACCAAATGGGCCGATCCAGCCGAGCCGTAGTTGCCGACAGCAGCGTCATAAGGACCTTTCTCGTAATTCACCCGCTGCACAAACTCGTCGATCACGGTATTCAGGTCCGAGTACCCCTCGCCGTGCGCTTGCGACGGCAGGTTAAGCGGCATATCGCCGATGAAAATGGCGAAATCTGTGCCGTGGTCGAGATTGAAGCCGCGAAGAAAGTATTGGTTGGCCTTGCCGCCGCCGGCGTGTTGCGTGATGATGAGACCGGGAACCGCCTCCAAAATTTCTCCCGCACGAAGAATCGGACGATTCTGGAGTTCCTTTGCACCCACCGTTCCCTGGGTGGCGGAAGTGGCAATTCCAACGAGGTCAGCCTCCCGGCCCTGCACGTTTAAGGTGGAGCTAACGGCGCCCACAGCTAGAGCGATGCGGAGGGGGGCCGGAGCCGCGGGGGTCCCTATCGTGACCGGGATTTCTTTGGTTTCAAAACCGGGATTAGACACAACAAGTCGATAATTACCCGCCGAGACTCCAGAAATAATGAAGGAGCCGTTACTGTCCGACTGTGTCGTTCTTTGTACCGTACCGTCCTCGCTCAGAACCAGCACGGTAGCCCCGGCAGTCACCGCGCCAGACGGGTCAACGACAGTTCCTGTCAGCGGAGGCACCTTGCCACTCCGGGCGAGCGGGTGACCCCCCGGATCGAGCACGGAACCGGAGACTCGAACCGGGTGGGTTTGTGCGGCGGCGGCGAGGCTGACGAAACCGGTCAGCAAAAGGCTTAACAGGCTTAGGAATAGCCGCGCCGTACCTCGCCCGGTGTGGCGCGCCGTAGATAATACGGGCGTTAAATTCGTTTTACCGGGATCGAGAGGGTGGACTGGCTTCGGGATGCGCATCTTGAACCCTCCAGGGCCTTCCGAGCCGGAAGTATGATGGTCCTGGAAATCGTGCTACTTGAACTACGAAGGGTTGGGCCCGATTGGATGTTCAGAATCCAGGTCGCGGATTTCAACATCGCCGGATGAGAAAGCGCGTCTCGCAGGCGCATACTCTCACCTTCGAGACGCTTACCATATCGCCCGCATCGCATGCCGGGACCGGCAACACAGCTTCACGACCCTAACTCGACAACTGCGGGTTCGGCAATGAAGATCGTAGCACGATTTATAAAATCGTGAAATGCGGCTCGCCCCCCTTCATCTCTTAAGGCGTTCTTGTTGTAGCTCTTGAGCAACTCCTCAAGCTTCTCGTTCGAAATCCTGCCCATCCGACCGATATTCACCAGAAAGGCCGAAGCGAGCGAATGGATTTCCTGGTTTCTGGATTCCGTTGTCCTCCGTAGAAGTTACGCTGGCCGTGGGGGGAAACTCCACCGAAGGATTGAGTAAGTTATCCATCGATCGGTGCAAGACAATCTATCAACTTAACCATTACTGTTCATCCGTGCAGCTCGCAGAGCGCTTTCTTCCCCTGAATGTGAGCGGCCCCTGCTACTGGCGTTCCCCACAGAATTTTGTAATTTACGGAGCCTTGATGATGCGGCACGTTCTCTGGCGCACATGTCGCAGCATTCAACGCGGTGTCACGCGAACTACCAGCGTCACTCTGTTTGTCGTGCCAAATCTTCTGGGAGACTCGAAAACAACATGAACATCGTTCGCAATGTGCTGGCATTTGTAGTGCTTGCTTGCCTCAATTCCTTCGCGCAGCAGATCACGGGGAACTTTCGCGGAACGGTGACAGACCCAAGCGGCGCTGTCATTTTGGGCGCCGAGGTAACAGCACAGCAGACGGAAACGGCCCTGTCTCGCACCACGACCACCGATCGCAACGGTAACTACGTTCTTCTGGAACTTCCGGTCGGACACTACCGCCTGCGTGTCGCGGCGAAAGGCTTCGAGCAATACGTGCAGGATGGCATCACACTCAACGTGAACGATACGGCTTCCGTCTCGCCACATCTTGCGGTCGGATCGGAAAAGCAAGAGGTGCTGGTGAGCGCGGATGCCGGTTTGATCGATCCAACCGTCACCAGCTTGGGCGACGTTGTCGAACAGCGCGAATTGGAGGATCTGCCGCTGAACGGACGCAACTTCTCGCAACTTGGCTTGTTGCAGCCTGGGGTCGTTCCCTTGACGCCTGGGATAGCCGAGGCGGGCGGATCGCTCCGCAATGGACAGGCTTATGCGGTCAATGGACAGCGACCCGAATCCAACAACTTTCTCATCGACGGCGCGAACAACGTCAACGGCGTCGACGGCGGATTCGTCCTGAAGCCGCCAGTGGACGCGATCAGCGAGTTCCGCATCATCACGCTTAACGCGAATGCTGAGTTCGGAGACGCGCTGGGATCGACGACGAACATCATCACCCGCTCGGGCACCAACCAGATCCACGGGACGTTGTGGGAGTTCCTGCGCAACGACGTATTGGACGCCAACAATTATTTCGCGCTGACAAAGGAGCCGCTGAAGCAAAACCAGTTTGGCGCCACGACCGGTGGGCCGATCAAAAAGGATAAGACGTTCGTTTTCGGCTTCTATGAAGGTTTCCGCAATCGCCAGGGCGAGACAACACTCACCACAGTGCCGTCGCTGAAGCAGCGTACCGGCGACTTCTCTGCACTCTGCCCGGAGGGCTTCTCGGCCGGCTTCTGCAACAATCCGGCGAACCAGCTTTTCAACGTCTTTGCCAATGCACCGTATCCGAATAACCAGGTGCCGCAAGCTCAGTTCGACCCGGTTTCACAAAACCTGCTGGGCTTCTTCCCGCTTCCTAACGCCGGGACGAATCTCTTTTCCACAACCCAAACCTTAAGCAACAATACCGATCAGTTCGGCGTCAAAGTCGACCATTACCTCGATCCGCGCGACACGCTGAACTTCCGCTACACGTTCAACCAGCTCTCCCAGGTCGATCCGCTATCTCCGGGCGGCGCCAGTGTGCCCGGCTTCCCGGTCGGCGAAGACCAGCGCGCGCAGGACTTTGTCGCGGAAGAAACTCACACCTTTTCGCCGGCCGTCATCTCTGTGGCGCGATTCTCGTTTCTGCGCAACAAATTCCTCTTCGGCGAGCACGAGAACCATCAGTTACCCTCAAGCCTTGGATTTCAATACACACCGAGTCTCGATATCGCTGCTGGACCGCCATTTGTTCAGGTCAACGGCTATACCACGGTAGGTGATCCGATCACCGGCCCGCGCAACACCTACGAAAATGTTTTCGATTTCTCCGCATCGCTGAGCTGGGTTCACGGCAGGCACGAGCTGAAATTCGGCGGCGGCTACCAGCGTCAGCAGATCAATGTGCTGCAAGGCATCGCGACCAACGGCTTCTTCGTATTCTCGCCGTTCCCGATAACGGACGCGTTCGCCAGCTTCCTCACCGGGCAGCCGGTCGTCTTCCTGCAAGGCATCGGCGATTTCTCGCGCGGCATTCGCGGCAACAATGCGTACGGGTACGTGCAGGATACGTATAAGGTTTCGTCGCATTTCACCATCAATGCCGGACTGCGTTACGAGTTGCCCGAACCGTATACCGAAATTCATCAACGGCAATCGTTGTTTGAGCCGGGGAAGAAGTCCCGGGTTTTACCGAATGCGCCGGTGGGATTGGTCTATCCAGGCGATCCCGGTGTGCCCGCAGGCTTGATTCCCACCGATATGAAGGCGTTTGCCCCGCGCTTTGGCGTCGCGTGGGCCCCCAGCCGTAATGGCAAGTTGCTGGTAACTTCGGCGTACGGTATCTTCTATGAGCCTTATTACACTGGCCAGGGTGGGCCTTTGCAGGCGCCGATCAGTGCGCCTCCATACCTGGGAACGCCGCAAGTGAGCTTGCCGAACTTCGCGGATCCGTTCAACGGCAAACCTCCGGCCGCGGGGACGTTCTCCACGCCACTCACGAACCTGACTCTGTCGCCGACGCTGACACTCCCTTACACGCAGGATTGGAACTTGAATTTGCAACAATCGTTCGCTTCCGATTGGTTGTTGGAGATCGGATACGTCGGTACCAAGGGCACGCGCCTGCCGCGCTTTATCGAAGCGAACCCAGCGGTATTCGTTCCCGGATACGTGGACGGCCAGCCGATTTCGAATTCGAGCAACGCTGATCAACGGCGGCTCTATTCCGGCTGCACGCTCGCCGATTCGCCGGGCTCTTGCCAGTTTTCATCGACCGGCGAGATTGCGGGCATCGCCAACTCGTCGTACAACGCGCTGGAAGTGTCGATGCGCAAGCGGTTCAGCCACGGGCTGTCCTTCCTCGCGTCGTACACCTGGTCGAAGACGATCGACGATGTTTCGTCGTTCAACATCACCGGATCGGCGTCGAAGCCGGTCGCAGGCGAAAATGATCTCGCTCAGGATCCGTTCAATCTCGGAGCGGAGCGTGGGCTCTCGCTGTTCGACGCACGCAACCGATTCGTTGGAAGCTATGATTGGGCGCTTCCGTTCTGGAATCAGGGGCAGAACTGGTACCAGTGGGTGCTCGGTGGATGGCAGTTGGATGGCATTGCCACGCTGATGAGCGGCACGCCGTTCAGCGTCTTCGACTCCAACGACGTTGCGGCGCAAGGCAGCGCGCCGGAGATCACTGGATTCTCCGCGCAGCGGCCCAATCTCACCGGCAACCCCAACAACGGGCCACGCTCGGTGAGTGATTGGCTCAACACCAGCGCTTTCCAGCGACTCGATCCCACAGCCAACGCGGGGCAGTTTGGCACCGAGGGCCGCAACGTGAATGTTGGCCCGGGTTATGCTGATTGGGACTTCGCGGCGCTTAAGAATTTCAAGGTGACAGAATCAAAGCAGTTGCAGTTCCGCGCGGAGCTGTTTGACGTCCTGAACCGCACGAATTTCCGGTTGCCCGACAGTGACATCAGTTCGCCGACGTTCAACCATATCCTTGCGGCGGAGGCTCCGCGCCAGGTGCAGTTTGCGTTGAAGTTTAAGTTTTAGCAGGCGTTTACCCCACCCCCATGACCCGCGTGTGGCCGCGTCGCCTCCGTGACAGCTTGCGCGTGAAGATTCATCGTCACTAGGCTGTTGGCATGCCGCAGGAGTTCCTGGACGAATTCAATACCCCCCACTTAATTCATTCCCACCGGGGTGAGCCGGGCTCTGCGCGAAGCAGCTGGTCCCGCCGCCCTTCCGGGTATCGAAGGGATGGCATCCGCGCGGCCAATCTGATGGCCCGTTCAGTTTCGGACACTGATTTTCAATCTCGGACAGGAACCATATGCGAGGGAACCGGTTCATGAGCCATTTCTTTGTAAATGAGCTGCTAATACCGCTTTTGCTTTGGCACCGAATATGCACTGACTACAGCGCCATCGGGGGATGGTTTGAATGCAAACCTTGTTTCGCGATCTGCTCTTTAGCCTGCGCCAGTTGCGGAAGTCGCCGGGTTTTACGTTCACGGCTTTGCTAACGCTCGCGTTTGGCATTGGAGCGACTACCGCCATTTTCTCGATTGTAGAGGGCGTGCTGCTGCGGCCATTGCCTTTTTTGCAGCCAGACAAGCTGGTAACCCTCACGGTCGATCTTGAGGGCGCCGACGTAACCGGCGCCACGTCTACGGGGATGCGCACCTATATCCGCGAGACGCGAAGCTTTTCCAGCCTCGGCGGTTATCGGCAAGCGAGCTACGAACTCTCAGGAGTTGGAGAGCCAGCGCAGATCAATGCTGCGCGGCTTACCGCCAATATCTTTTCGCTGCTTGGCGTTTCGCCATTGAGGGGTCGTGCGTTCACCCGGCAGGAAGATGATGGGAGCCAACCGGTAACCCTACTCAGCTACCAGATGTGGCGCAGCAGGTTCGATGGCGATGCGAACGTTATGGGCCGGAAGATTCTTCTTGACCGCAAGCCCTACGAGATCATCGGCGTCATGCCGCGGGACTTCGAGTTTCCGCTGGTTCCGGGGCAGTTGAACCGGAGCGAGCTGTGGGTGCCTATGAGCTTGACCCAAAGCGAGATAAAGACTGGACAACAAGGAGGCGACTGGGCTTTCCAATTGGTCGGGCGTTTGCAGCCAGGGGTGAGCCTAGCTCAGGCGCAGCTGGACGCAGAGCATGTATCGCAGGAGATCATGCGTAGCTTTCCAGCTGCCCTGTCTAGCTTACGCATACGTCCTGTGGTTCAGCAGCTAAAAGAGGCCACCGTGGCGCAGGCTCAGCGGTTGGTCCGCACGCTCTTCTTCGCAGTGGCTGCGGTTCTTCTGATTGCCTGCGCCAATCTCGCCGGCTTGTTGCTGGTGCGCGTCATCCGACGTCGTCGCGAGATCGCCGTACGTATGGCACTGGGTGCAAGCAATCTATCCGTTTTGCGCCCGACTCTCATCGAGACGCTGACGCTTAGTATTGCGGGCGGCCTACTAGGGATAGGTTTGGCTAACGCGGGGCTACGCTTCGGCATCAGCTTGCTCCCGGAGACACTGCCGCGCATTAGTGCTATCGCTCTCGACAATCAAGTAATTGCCTTTGCAATGCTGCTAGCCATGTTAACTGGTCTAGGATGCGGCTTGGCCCCGGCCTTTGCCGGCGTGCGCACAAGTGTCAACGAGGGATTGAAGCAGGGTGGGCGCACGGGTACAAGCGGTGGCGCCCATGCGCGCCTGCGTTCCGTGTTAGTGGTTGCGGAAATCGCTGTGGCACTGGTCCTGCTGGTTGCCTCCGGGCTCTTGCTGCGCAGCTTTCAGAAACTTCGCGGTGTCGATTTGGGCTTCCATGCGGATCGTCTCCTGACCGCCGAATACACCCTCCCTCAGCTGAACTATTCAACGCAGGCAACGGTGGATGGATTCAACAACGCTCTCTTGCACAAGCTGCAACAGTTGCCGGGCGTCGAGGCGGTGGGCATCACCTCCCAGTTGCCTGCGGCCGGACAGGTCAGCGATAGCCCCTTCGTTGCGGAAGGCTACGTTCCGCGCAGGGGGGATGAGTTGAATCTTTCCTGGTCCTCAGCGGTGACAGGCAGTTACTTCCGTGCCATGGGCATTCCCCTCTTGCAGGGCCGCGATTTCACCGTGGCGGACCAAGCCGGTTCTCCCCTGGTGGTTATCGTGAATCGCACTCTGGCCGATCACTATTGGCCCGGTAAGAGCCCCATTGGAAGGCGCTTGAGGTATGGTTTCCCAACGACACCTACGCCATGGTTGACCGTGGTCGGGGAGATTGGGAATGTCAAGCAGCGTACAGCGGATACGGCTACGCAGGAGCAAATTTACCAGCCCACCGACCAGCTCGTAGAATCGTTGGGCACGCTAGCGCCTCCTGGCCTGTTGGGTGGTGCCGGCGGTTCTATCGTCCTGCGCAGTCTGCTGCCGCCGGAACAGATGGAGGATGCTTTGCGCTCCACCGTTCGCTCCATCGATCCGCGACTTCCTCTCATCCACGTCGAACCAATGGAGCGCGTGGTTGAAGGGGGTCAGGCGGCTCGCCGCTTCAACGCTATGCTCATTTCCTGTTTTGCTGGAGCGGCGGTTTTGCTTGCTCTACTTGGTATCTATAGCGTGATTGCCTTTTCCGCAGCTCTGCGCACGAAGGAGATGGCGATTCGCATTGCACTTGGCTCTCAACGAGCAAGCCTGATGCAGCTCATACTTGTTTCCGCCGGCAAACTAAGTTTAATGGGTTGCGGCATCGGAATGGTATTAGCGATCTTTACCACCCATCTGCTGCGTTCATTCCTGTTCCAGATCAATCCGCTCGACCCGGCGGTCATCGTGCTCGCGGTAATCGCCATCTTCCTGCTGGCGCTTTTGGCTTCTATCATCCCCGCGCACCGTGCAGCTTCTGCGGACCCTATGCAGGCGCTGCGGGCGGAATAGCATGTCATTCTTCTTCTGAACGAGGTTTTCATAACCCTATACAAACCTCCGCAAGCGATTTGCTGGGCCAAGGCTCCACAAACTGCCCAGCTCTTCGGAATCGGTTTAAAAAATCGCTACTGATTGGTCGGCAAGCCGGCCTTCGGTCCCTCGGTAGAGGCCGCTCGTCGTCGAATAACGCAAAATCAGGTGGCGACGGCCAGGTTCGCCACGCGGTCCTTAACGTGCTTTAAATTCCGTTTCGTGTCTTCTCCTCGGTACGGCGGAACGACGGCTGTTCTGACGGAGATTCGACCGACCCATACTACTCGATCTCGTTGCCGCGATGTTCAACCTCGACCACCGTATTGACCAGTTCGCGCTGGCCGATATGGTCAAGCACTTGGTGGAAGAGCTCCCGCTGACAGGCCGGCGTAACGTTCGGGATAATGATGACGAGACCGGCATGCAGGGAGACGCCCTGATAGAGGGCCAGAAACTCCGAGCGGTTATTCGTAACGAATGTGTAGTCCTGTTCCACAATGAGCTTCATCAGTTCCCAATCCTTGGAACTGCCGAGACCGAGATAATTGACGTGGTCGGCGATCTGATCCGCTGCACGTGCCAGTCGATCAATGATGTGTGTAGACATTCGTCAATGAGGAACTTCGCCACTATGTCTTTATCGCGCGAGTCGACCGGACGAGGTTAACGGCCTTCTGCTTAGCCCAGGGACGGCGTGCAGGCCGGCCGCGCCGCGGAAAAGCGGCTACATAAAGAGGAGCCAGCTCCACTTGTTCGCGGCTGAGAGCCGGATACCCCTCCAATATCTCCTCGACGGTCGCCCCTTGCGCCAACATCGTTGCCACCAGATCAACGGGAATCCGGCTACTGCGGTATACCGGCGTGCCGCCCATGACTTCAGGATCGGAAACTACCATCTGCTCAACCTTGCGAAGCCGTTTCAGCTCCCGTTCCACATCTTTACGCGCGCCCTTCACTTGGACAAACAATACAGAACTGCCGGAGACGGCCACCAGATCCGCACCCGCACCCGCGCCGGACTCGATTGCACGGGCCACTTCCCGGCGTGAATCCATTGGCAGCAGCCGGACGCCCTCGGCTTCCAACCGCAGGTAGACCAGCTGTTCAGGCGAGAGTAGCCGCTGGACTTGATTCCCACGGCGCAATTTGTGTGGCCGGATGAGACGGCTGTCAATCAGTTTATGCACCGCCCTGAGAGGCAGCTTCGCGACTGCCGAGGCTTCTGCGGGAGAGTAGGCCTTTTCGATCGTCATGCAATAACTCTACCCTATTGAGAGACGAATATCTGATTTGCGAACGGGTTTCGTGGAGTAGGGGAAGAACGAGGGACAGCCCGCTCTTATGCAGACTCATGATTCGCACTTCCGTCACGTCTGGGGAATCTCAGGTTGAGAAACAGCATCGATAATTCGCGAGAGCAGCGTCTCAACCGCATTTCGGGCACTGGATGATGTGCGATGCTAAACGCAAGAGCTCGTTCGGCTGAATCTTGTAGCCGCAAAGCGGGCAGGAAAGAGAAGTCGAAGTTGGGCTTCCCTTTGAACCGCGGTGTCATCGTCCCGCCCGCCCATCTGCCATGCTGACGGTCTTCCGGATCATCAGGTGCGAGAGCCGGCCGAGGAACACCTCCGATGGCAGGTAGCGCCGACGCTCATGGCAGAGTGGACAATTAGCAGCGACGGGTTGAGACGGCATTGTCTCCACGGGCGCCGGGATATTCTCCCCGCACCCCTTGCAGCGGACAACTACGCGCTTCGAGCCTTCTGGTCCGGGGAACATGAACACCAGTATAGGAGAACAAAAGGCGAAAGTAATCCACAACCTCTCCCGCAGGCTATTTTGCGCTGGCAATCGCCCTCGTCCGGCAAAACACGCCCCGTACCCCAGGGCTGTTCTATCGAGCATCAGTACGCGTGCAAAAGGTATGCTGCCGGCATCGTTTCAGCATTGCGCCCGCATTGCCGGAGATGCCGATTCATTACTCACAATGAGATTCAAACTAGAGTTATTAAAACCTTCTATCTTCACTCTGAATTTTTGCCACGCATGTACTTATAAAGCAGCACCACGATTAAGAGATATCGTCAAGTAACTAACTCCATTAGCTGGCGAAAAGTTACCTGAAACAATATTTTCTTAAACCCCTTCCGCAGAAATTAAAACCGTGGCAGTGTTGAATCATGACACCCGGACATAACCACTTCAACCCTTCCGGCACCCTGCCAACACTCACTCCCATGGAACGCCGGCTTAGAGAGCTGCTTGCTTACCAGGCCCGCAATGAGGCCGCGCAGAAGCAGGAAAACGACGAACTCCAGGAAGCCCACGCGGGCGAAGACTTTGAGCCACCGCTTTTCCCTCCACCCGGATCATCCCTGCCCCCACCGCTTGCGGTAGCCGGTGCGGCTCTCCATGGTACTGCTGGTCTCGTCGTCAGCAGCCTCGCCCCACATACCGAGGCCGATCCCGCCGCCGTCCTCTTGCAGTTCCTCGCTGCCTTCGGCAACCTCGTCGGCCCCGCTCCGCACTGCCGCGTCGGTAACACCCGTCACGGTCTCAATCTCTTCGTCATTCTCGTCGGCGAATCGAGCAAGGCCCGCAAAGGGACCAGCTGGCGCCAGGTCTCCAGCCTCTTTGCCGAAGCCGACCCGCTCTGGTCCTCGCGCCGTGTGGCCAGCGGCCGCCCCACACCCGGCACCATCCTCCACGCGCTGCGAGATCAACAGCCCGTCACCGATCGCCGGCTCTTCCTGCTCTCTGAAGAGTTCGCGTCCGCCCTCCAGGTGCTGGCCCTCGAAGCCGGCCAGCTCTCTCCACTGCTGCGCTGTGCCTGGGACGGCGGCGACTTGTGCGCTCGTGACGGCCATCGCTCCGTGCAGGCCACCGCGGCGCATATCAGCATGGTGGGCCATGTCACAACCGCGGAGCTTGCCCATCACCTCAGCCGTACCGACTCAGCCAACGGCTTTGCCAACCGCTGCCTGTGGACCAACGTGCGCCGCAGCAAATCTCTGCCCGACGGTGGCAGCCTTTCATCCGAACAGCAGTCCCAGATCGCCGGCGAATTGCGCCGCGCTCTCCAATGGGCGCAAAGCCAAAGCGAACTTCTCTTCTCACGCACTCCGGCCGCAAGCAAGCTATGGAACAACCACTATGATGACCTGAGCCAGGGTTACGAGGATGCATACGGCGCCGCCACCAGTCGAGCCGAAGCCCAGGTCCTCCGCCTGAGCGCGATCTATGCCGCCCTTGATCGCACTCCGCTCATCGATGTCTGTCATCTCCAGGCCGCCTTGGCCGTGTGGGACTACTGTCGAGCCAGCGCCCGTCTCCTCTTTGATACCGCACCCATCGATCCCACCGCCCGCCGCATCAGCCAGGCCGTTGACCTCCACCCTGAGGGCCTAAGCATGAGTCAAATCCGCGCTCTCTTTCATCGCCACGTCAGCAAAGAGCGAATCGACCTCGCTCTCGAACAACTACACAGCCTCGGCCTTATCACCCGGGGAACCGCCGCCGGCCGAGGACGCCCCGCAACCCTCTGGGCTAAAGCACAAAACCCGGAAATCGGCGCCGGCGCCACCGAAACCAACCCTTATGGCGCATAAGACGCTTAAGACGCACACCCCACCCCGACCCTTATGGCGCATAAGACGCTTAAGGCGCACACCCCACCCCGGCCAGGTTTGATAGGTGCTGCCTTAGGAGGATGAAGCTCTTTTCGGAGACAGGCGTAGTGAGCTGACAGACGTCTGCAACCCACAGCCAGACGACCGTAGAGTCCACATATGTTCGTTCCATCGCAAGTCAGTTGTCGATAGCGGCGCAATATCGATGCGCCAAAATGTTTGGGGCGAAGCTCCCAACGCACAAAGGATTGCGGCTCGGATCACTGCGGGATGAGTAATCGCAAGCGTGTGTCGTGGGTCACGTTGTTTCTGGAGCCAGAGGCCAACACGATCTATCAGGTCAGCGATGGATTCTCCGCCATGCGGAGCCGCTCCTGGATCGGATAGCCATAGCGCGACTTCCTCCGGATTGCGCGAAGCAACGTCGCTCAGGCTGAAACCGCTCCAGGCTCCGTAGTCACAATCACGCAGATCCGAGTCTACGTCTGCCGATAGTCCCAGTGCCTGAGAGGTTTGTTGCGCTCGGAGTTCGGGGGCCGTGAGGATGCGTTGAGCACGCGGCGCATTCCACCTGAGGGCAGAGACCTTCTCCATCTCGCCATCCCCCAGCGGCTCATTCGAGGGGAATGCCGCATGGCGCTGGGCCTCGGTAGCGGCGTGCGAAATGAATGTGAGCCGGGTCGCCAAGGGGGGTTCCGAGAGCAGCCTACCATGGTCAAGCAGGATGCTGAAAAATTCAAATACCGGCGCAAAAAGCGTACCTCAGGGAGCTTAGCGGCCCGGTTGAGTCTCGGAGAGCCGTCCCTTCGGGGCTCAATGAGGGTTTTCAGCAGCGTGTCAAGCCGGCGTTGCCTTGACAGGGCCTTAGACCGCAACTAGGCTCGGGAGTGGACTCGAAGTTGAAACGAAGAAGCCGGTGAAATTCCGGAGCGGTCGCGCCCCTGTAATCGGCCGGAATAAGGTCGAGAGCCAGTCCTTCTTTCATCGCCAAAAAAGCTCTATTCGGGACGCACGATCCCAGGAGGTTGCAAGATGTCCCACTCTTCCACCGATTCTATTTCTCAACCGATATCTCTTCCCGTCATTCCGATCAGCGAGATTTTGCCTTGGGCCATGTTTGGCGGTTTGTTGATGCTGCTGGCGATTTATTTCGTCGGCGCTGAGCAGGGAGCCACGGCGCTCTTTCAGGGCAGCAATGTGCACGAATTCGTCCATGACGGACGGCATCTGCTCGGCTTTCCCTGTCACTAAGAATCTTTCCTGATGACCAGAAGTCTGCTCGTTCGTGGGATGCTGGTTGGCCTGCTTGCGGGTCTCTTGGCATTTGTGTTCGCTCGATGGGCCGGCGAACCTGAGGTGGAGAGAGCGATTGCGTTCGAGACGAGCATAGATCGAGCCGCAGGAAAACCTCCGGAGCCGGAGATGGTCAGCCGCATAGTGCAAAAGAGTCTCGGACTGCTGACGGGCGTAGCTGTCTACGGAACTGCGGCCGGCGGTCTTTTCGGGTTGGTGTTCGCCTTTGCGTACGGCCGGGTGGAGATTCATCGTCCGCGGACGCTGTCAGCGGTTCTTGCGGCGTTGGGGTTCGTGGCGATTGTGCTGGTTCCGACACTCAAGTATCCGGCCAATCCGCCTTCGGTAGGCAGCCCGGACACCATCGGGGTTCGCACTACGGCGTTCTTCCTGCTCCTCCTCTGTTCGGTTGCGGCGATGGTGCTTGCGCTGCAGGTGCGACGGCGCCTCAGCAACCGGTTCGGGGGCTGGAATGGTTCGCTTCTCGCAGCCGCGCTCTTTTTGCTGATCGTTGCTATCGTGTCCCACTTTTTGCCGGTCATCGATGAGGTCCCGGCCGGCTTCCCGGCGACTTTGATGTGGCGCTTCCGGGTTGCGTCTCTGGGGATTCAGGCCGTGATGTGGGCGACGTTAGGGCTCTTGTTCGGATGGCTGACAGAGCGGGACGGGAAATGGCAACAGCTTCACACCTGAATAAAGCGGTCACGCGACGTGCATTTGTCACCGGCATGGTCTCCGTGGCAACCGTCACTCGGCTATCGGCGCAAACCAGGCCGAGCAGGATTGTCTCGACTGCGCCCAGTATCACCGAGGCTCTTTTCGCCCTCGGTCTGGGCAGCGAAGTGGTTGGGGTTTCGCGGTTCTGCGATTTTCCGCCCCAGGTTCTGAAGCTTCCGAAAGTTGGAACCTACATCAAGCCGGATCCGGAAGCGATCGCCCGCCTGGCGCCGAACCTCGTGATCCTGCAAGGGAATCCGGCGGAGCTGACCAATCGGCTCGACGCACTCCATATCGCCTTTGTTGAAGTACCGCATGGCGCCTTGAAAGATGTTTTTGCCGGCATTCAGATCATCGCCAGGGCGTCGGGATATCCAGAGCGCGCGGAGCCTTTGGTGAACCGAATTCAGGGTGGGCTCGACGCCATCCAAAGCAAAGCCAAAGCGTTGCCGTCCCCCCATGTTTTGGTGGTCGCCGACCGCAGGCAGGGCGAGCTGACCGATCTGATCGCGATCGGGCCCGATAACTATGTCAATCAGATCGTGGAGATTGCCGGCGGCAATAATGTGCTGGCAAAACCTGGCCAGCCACGCTATCCGCGAATCTCTCTCGAGACAGTATTGCGCGAGAATCCCGACGTGCTGATTGATCTGAGCGGCGCCCAGGAGTCAGAGGCTGAGCGCCGGGCGTCGCGAGCAGCGTCGCTCGCTTTGTGGGGACAGAATGCGGAACTCACGGCAGTGCGCAACAGCCATGTGTACGTGGGGACCACGAATGCGCTGCTCGTTCCTGGCCCGCGTACGGTCGAGGCGGCTCAGCGATTGTTTGACTACCTGCACGGTAGTGGGAACCAAAGTTGAGCGGCTTGCTGGAGATCGAGGGCGTCGGCTTCTCCTACGGGGGCCGCGCCGTGTTGCGCTCCGCCACGTTCCGCGCCGGCGAGGGCGAATTTATCGCCCTGCTGGGGATGAATGGCGCAGGGAAGAGCACGCTGCTCGACATCGTCTCTGGATTTCGCCGGCCGGAAACCGGCACGGTGACCATTGCCGGACGTAACCAGAAGCTTTGGAAGCTGCACGAGATGGCGCGGCAGGTAAGTCATCTGCCCCAGTCCGTTCACGCCGATCTGCCCTTCACGGCGGAGCAACTGGTGGCGATGGGAAGGTACCCGCATACGGATCGGTGGTTTGAGTCTGAAGAGGATCATCGGCTGATCCA
Organism: Acidobacteriaceae bacterium; assembly: GCA_049693715.1. Lineage (GTDB taxonomy): Bacteria > Acidobacteriota > Terriglobia > Terriglobales > Acidobacteriaceae > PALSA-350. The sequence goes on from JBAVQC010000011.1 coordinate 17,322, forward strand.
GCAGGCGATGGAACTCGCTCGTTGCTGGCCGTTGCGCCATCGCGTTTTCGGAACCCTGAGTGGGGGTGAGCGGCAGCGTGTTTTGTTGGCGGCGTGCCTGGCGCAGAACGCGTCTACACTGCTGCTCGACGAGCCATCTACGTTTCTTGATATCGAGCATCAACTTCATTGCTTTACTTTGTTGCAGGAGGAGGCCCGGCGGGGGAAACTCTGTGTTGCCGTAACCCACGATCTCAATCTTGCGCTCACGTACTGTACTCGCCTGATCGTGCTCGCGGATGGAGTCGTAGCCTTCGACATTCCCACTTCACAAGCCCACGATCGACATGCCAACAAGGACTGGCTGGCCTTGTTCTCCTCCCGCTTGCGTATGGGCAATACTCCTGAGGGTACTCCCTGGATCTGGTACCGATGAGTTCACCGCAGCAGTTTTCTTTTGCCGCTCGTAATAGCCTGGTGCTCTCGGTGGTTGTGTTCATGGGAGCGGCTCTGGTGTTGCCCTGGGTGGGCGCCGGCTCCATCAGCCTGTCGCGCGTATTGCGGCATGAGGCCCCAGACTACGACATTCTGCTGCAGTTGAGGATCTCGCGCACGCTGCTGGCTTTGGTGGCTGGAGGCGCGCTGTCGCTGGCGGGAGCGCTCTTCCAGGCCATGCTCCGCGATGCGCTGGCCACGCCGTACACGCTCGGCATCTCCGCCGGTGCGTCGCTCGGAGCGGTCGCCGTCATTGCCGCCGGGTGGGAA
>JBAVQC010000012.1:0-2954 GCA_049693715.1 Acidobacteriaceae bacterium
CCGGGCTGGGCTGACGTTTGGTTCCGGCCCTCCGGGCCTGTTTCCATTCTGCGATTTGTTTCACGTTCTCACCCGCTCTTAGCCCTGAGGTACGGTTTTCCTCCAGATCCGAGAAGAGCGTACCTCAGCGGCTGAGCCGTCCCTCCGGGACTCTCCTACATCTCCCAGCGAAGCAGGCAAGCGCCGACCGTAAACCCTGCGCCTACTGACGCCAGCAGCACCAGGCTGTCCTTCTTCAACCGATGCTCATCCAGAGCCGTCTGCATGGCCAGCGGTATAGTCGCTGCGGTGGTGTTTCCGAAACGATCAATGTTGATGATTACGCGCTCCAGCGGCAGGCCCAGGCGTTCCGCCGTAGACAGAATGATGCGCTTGTTCGCTTGATGAGGGATGAAGCAGCTCAGATCGCTTGCGCTGATGTGGTTGGCCTCCAGCAGCTTGCTCGAGGTCTCTACCATCTTGCGCACGGCGTACTTGTAAACCGCCTGGCCGTCCTGGTGGACGTAGTGCATTCTCTCCTCGATGGTTTGGGGAGAAGCGGGGCATCGGCTGCCTCCGGCCGGCATATTCAGCGCCGCCGCACCGGAACCATCAATCTCATGCCGGAAGTCGATCAACCCAACCTCGCCCTCTTCCGCCGGTTCGACCAGGACGGCACCGGCGCCGTCGCCGAAAATGACGCAGGTAGTGCGGTCGGTGTAGTCGATGATCGACGACATGGTGTCCGCACCGATGACCAGAACCTTGGAGTGCACTCCGGACTCGACCAGCTTGGCGCCCACCTGAAGGGCGTAAAGAAAGCCGGAGCAGGCCGCGGAAAGGTCAAAGCCCCACGCACCGCGAGCGCCGAGTTTGTCCTGGACCAGGCAAGCGGTAGCGGGGAACAGCATGTCGGGGGTCACGGTGGCGACAATCACCACCTCCACCTCGTTGGGTTGGACGCCACGTTCGGCCAGACAGCGGCGCGCTGCTTCGACTGCCATATCACTGGTGGCCATGCCGGGTTCCACCAGGTGGCGCTCGCGAATGCCCAGCCGCTGCATGATCCACTCATCGGACGTGTCTACCAGTTTTGCCAGATCGGCATTATTGAGGATGCGCGGCGGCACATAAGTTCCCAGAGCGCTGATTTTGGCGCGGCGCGGTGCACGCGTACGCAGTTCGATGCTCAATATACTTCTCCGTTATTCGGTATTCGCGAAGGGAAGCCGGTGGCCGACGAACCACAATGATTGTAGGGAAGAGGAATGGGAAGGATCACGGGTGGTCGTCTGTACCGGGCAACCTACTGCGCACGCACTGACCCGTTACCGTTGCTTCCTTCCGGACCTGGCGGGGTTGGCGGGGTTGCGTCGCGTAGGACCCGGCACCCTTTGATAATATCACCGGCAACGGGCCGCGATCGACCCCCACAGGTTCATCAATAGCCGTTGGCAATCAGGTATTCCACGGTGAGATCAAACTGCTCCCCCTGGCGCTCGACGGACGATCGCTGTTCCATAAACTTGATCATCACATCCGCTTCAATATTGACCGGCTGTCCGGCCTTGAGGGCATGCAAATTGGTTCGCGCATAGGTGTGCGGAATGATCGCCGCGCTGACCACATCCCCTTCCTTCATGCCGGGCTCCCATCGCGCGATGGTCAGGCTGATGCCCTCGATCGCGATGGAACCTTTTTCTACCATGTAGCGGCTCATCTGTGTGGGGACCGCGACCCTTAGCCACCAATCAGCGAGCGCGGGATCGGCGTGGGCATCGACGGGCTCGAGGCTTAACAGTGTGCCCGTGCCGTCGACATGGCCCTGCACCACGTGGCCCCCCAGCGGAGTTCCCGCCGGCGTAGGCAGTTCGAGATTGACTGTGGACCCCGGAGCGAGCAGAGAGAGGGAAGTGCGCGCCACCGTTTCCGCGGCCAGGTCAGCATGAAAACGAGGTGGTGTCGCGTGGGGCTCAATATCCACCGCCGTCAGGCAAACACCGCTGACCGCGATGCTGTCGCCGGTGCGCAGCAGAGCGCTGGCAATAAGGGGTGCGGCAATGGCAATCCGCATGGAACCCTCGCGGTGTTCGACGGCGAGGACGGCGCCCGTGGTTTCTATCAGCCCGGTAAACATATCAGCACAATTAGATCACTTCCGACCAGGGATCATGCAGGCAGGCTTCCAGCGCAAAATCCTGGCCAAATTGTTTCAACGAATACTTTTCAATTTCCGGCAATCCGTCAATCGACGAGAGCATCGGGACGGCTGCCTTGCCAAGAAACCTGGGCGCGTAAAACATCGTGAGCTTATCCACCAGCCCCTGGTGGAGAGCGGACGTGTAGACCTCCGTACCGCCTTCGAGCAGTACGCTGGTGATCTGTATCTCCGCCAGGCGGACCAGTGCCTCCTGCAAAGGAATGCGCGGTCCACGATGCGCAATCTGCTGCAGGCGAACGCCGCGAGCTTCGAGCGCTTTTTGCGTGGCGACCTCAGCTTGGCTGAAGAAGATGAGCACGTCCTGGTAAGCCGTCTTGACCAACTGGGAGTCCAGCGGAGTGCGCAGGGCGGAGTCCAACACAATGCGTTGCAGCGGCCGCCGCCGGGGCAAGTCGCTGCGATCCGTCAGCAAAGGATCGTCAGCGAGGATAGTTCCTACCCCCACCATCAGTGCATCTGCGGCGTGGCGCATGCGGTGTACTTCGGCACGCGCTTCCGCCCCGCTGATCCAAAAGTGGCCGCGGACAGAGTTTTCTGCAGGCGCGATGCGGCCATCGAGCGTAGCGGCAACTTTCATGGTGACGAAAGGAAGAAAGTTGGTAACGAATTTTGCGAAGCCGTCGTTGAGCCGGCGAGCCGGCTCTTCCAGCACACCCGTCGTGACCTCTACCCCAGCCGCGCGAAGCTTGGCGATGCCTCTGCCGTGAATCTGCGGGTTGGGGTCGGCGGTGGCCACCACCACGCGCGCGATGCC
>JBAVQC010000013.1:0-59185 GCA_049693715.1 Acidobacteriaceae bacterium
CATCTTTCCCTCTCCCTTAGCAGCCCTCAGGGGCAAAGCCCGTTCCACCAGAGCGGTGGCTCCAGAAAACCCGCGCATTTCGTATATTTGGATGCTTCCACGCTCTCTGGAATGTAGAAACTCCAGGCCCAGGACGCAGTCCTGGGTACCGTATCGAGAGACGAGAAGTCCCGTAGGGACGACTGGAAGTTAACCGATAACCTTTCGGCCGTCCCTGCGGGACTCGATTTTTCAATCCTGGGGTTCACACACCCCCAAAGGGCGCATAGGGCGCTTAAGGCGCACACTTTCACCCAAAGGGCGCGTAGGGCGCTTAAGGCGCACACTTTCACCCGCCGCTTTCCATACTCAAAAGCATCTTTTTACGCTCCACGCCCCACCGGTACCCCGTCAGCGAACCATCCTTGCCGATCACGCGGTGGCAGGGAACTGCGATGGCAACCGGATTCGTAGCGCAAGCCCGGGCCACCGCCCGCACTGCGGTCGGCTGCCCGATAGCCTCTGCCAGTTGCGCATAGCTCCGCGTCTCCCCGCGAGGAATCTCCCGCAGAGCCTGCCAAACCCGTGACTGGAACGCGGTCGCGCGCACATCCAGCGGAATGTCTGCAGCCGCTGGGTGGTCGGTCATTGCGCCAAGGACGGCTTTTACCTGGTCCGCCATCCCGGTCTTGTCAGGAAGAATCTGGGCAGCGCAAAATTGCTGACGGAGCAGCTTCTCCAGCGTGTCTGCGCGGTCGCCCAGCATCACGCTGCAAACCCCACGTTCAGTCGCTGCCACCAGCAAAACTCCCAACTCACACCGCGCCGTGGCAAACCGGATCGTCTCATGGAGTCCCCGGTCCCGAAACCGCGTCGGACTCATGCCCAGGTTTTCCGCTGCCTGCTCATAAAAACGGCTTGAGGATGAGTACCCCGCCTGGTAGATCGCGTCGGTCACGCTGGCGCCGGCCTCGGAGAGGCTAAGCCGAACCTTGTTAGCCCGCAGCTGCGCCTGGTACCCGCGCGGGCTGACACCCAGAACCCGGGTGAACATGCGCTGGACGGTAAAAGGGCTGCTGTGAACCACCTTGGCCAGGTCGGCCAGGCTCACCACCCGATCGCGATGGGCGGAAAGGTAGCGGCAAAGCCGGGCCACGATTGCCGCCTCCCGATGCTCGCCCAGCGGAGCACATCGTTTGCAAGCGCGGTAACCCGCAGCCAGGGCTCCGGTCGCATCAGCGAAGAATCGTACATTGGTGAGGACAGGCCGCCGGCTAGGACAGGATGGCCGGCAGAAGATCCCGGTGCTGGCTACGGCATAGACAAAATCAGCGCTCGCATCCCGCGCCAGAACTTGCCGCCACGCCTGCGTTGGGTTGAGATCAGGCTGTTGGATACTTGACATGCCAGGATCATCAACCCAACGCAGAGCGCGACGCTATCCGTATCTTGCCGGTGAACTATTTAGACGCCAGCTCCGGCTTTCCCTTGAGACCAGCCGCCTCGCGCAGGGCTTGCGCTTTGTCGGTTGCTTCCCAGGTGAAGTCCTTGTCGGCCCGTCCGAAGTGGCCATAAGCCGCCGTCTTGCGATAGATCGGACGGCGCAGGTCGAGGCTCTCGATAATGCCTTTCGGGGTCAGCTTGAAGTTGGCACGCACCAGCTTCTGCAGGGTTGCCGAGTCCACTTCTCCGGTGCCAAAGGTTTCCACCAGCACGCTGACCGGCTCAGCCACACCGATCGCATAAGCCAACTGCACTTCGCACCGCTTGGCCAAGCCGGCCGCCACGATGTTCTTGGCAATGTAGCGAGCCATATAAGCCGCCGAGCGATCGACCTTTGTCGGATCCTTACCGCTGAACGCGCCGCCGCCGTGGCGTCCCATGCCGCCGTACGTGTCGACGATAATCTTCCGCCCGGTGAGACCGGTGTCGCCCATCGGACCGCCGATCACAAACCGCCCCGTCGGGTTGATGTGGTACTTGGTGTCCGCATCCAACAAGCTGGAAGGCAAGGTGGCCTGGATCACGTGCTTCAGGATGTCCGCGCGCAGCTCGTCGGTAGAAATGGTCTCGGAATGCTGGGTCGAGATAACCACGGCGTCGATCCGTACCGGGTTCATATCCTTGTCGTATTCAACCGTCACCTGGCTCTTGCCATCGGGCCGAAGGTAGGAAAGCAGGCCGCTCTTACGCACGTCGGTCAGCTTCTTGGCGAGTTTGTGGGCGAGCGAGATGGGTGTAGGCAACAGATCTTCGTTCTCGTTGGACGCGTAGCCGAACATCATGCCCTGATCGCCCGCTCCGCCGGTGTCTACGCCCATGGCGATATCCCCGGACTGCTTATTGATGCTGGAGATCACGGCGCAGGTGTTGGAGTCGAAGCCGTAGAGCGCGTTGTCATATCCGATCGAGGCCACCACGCCCCGCACCAGGGACTGGAAGTCAACGTAGGCTTTGGTCGTGATTTCGCCGGCGATCACCACCAGGCCGGTGGCCGTCAATGTTTCGCAGGCTACCCGGCTATAAGGATCCTGCGCCAGGCAAGCGTCGAGGATGGCGTCAGAGATCTGGTCGGCTATCTTGTCGGGATGCCCTTCCGTCACCGACTCGGACGTAAACAAAAATCGATCATGTTGTGGCAAAGCAGCTTCCTCCTATATTCTTCAGCCCGCATCGTACGCGCGCTTTCGTCCTGTTAAGCCTCTTATGACCGTATCAGAGGGGGGTGCGGCAGGCAAAACCTGTTTGCTGCCGGGGGTGCCAAAGAGTCGTTACCGGAACGGACGTCTATGGTTAACGCCGCGACGGAATGAGTCAGGTGCGCATGCGTCCCCATCGAAATCTTCTTGTGCACGTAGCTCCACACGAACCAGCTGAGTCCCGCCACCAGCAGGACTAGCAGCCCAATACCCGTCCAGCGCAGCCGCTGATCCGGCCGGCTACGTCGGCCAGAATCGCCGCGGGCCTTGCTGGCATTTTCCGCAAAGCGCATCCACCCGTCTTCGTCGTTGTCCTTGGTCGACTGGTGGGCCGAAAGGTAGCGTCCGACCCATTCTTCCTGGTCGAGGCCAACCACGCGGGCATATTCGCGCACCATGCTTTTGTTGAAAACCCCGCCCGGGAGCACCTCGAAGTGCTCCTGTTCCAGCGCTACCAGGTGACGGTTGCTGATCTTCGTGACCCGGGTAATGGCGTCCAGCGTGATCCCGCGGAACTCCCGCTCCTGCCGCAATGTATCGCCGAATTTCCCCATACACTCAACCCGCCGGCTGAACCTTTGCCAACATACTCAACCATAAGGCCGCGCCATAGCCAGTTCAAAAGCAAATCATGTAGCCCTTTAGTTTGTGCATGCTACAGCATCTTTTGAGTTACTGGAGTCACGGTCCATGGCCCTTCGAAATCGGCCAGGATCAAGCCATAAAAGCAATTTTGCTACACTCGGCACTGTCAGGCGAATAGCATGAATAGGTTAGTAATCAGCAACCTGCTGCACCGGCCTTTGCGCTCCGTCATCAGCATTCTTGCGGTCGCGATCGAGGTGGCCATGATCCTGTCGATCGTGGGCATCCTGTTCGGCCAGATCGAAGGTTCGCGGCGGCAGACGAGTGGTATCGGCGCCGATCTGATCGTCCGCCCGCCCAACGCCAGCTTTATTGCCGGCGTCAGCGGCGCACCCATTCCCGCCAAGGTGGCCGACGTTCTGCGCAAGCTGCCGCACGTCGCGGTGGCCTCGCCCGCCATTCAGCAGTTATCCGTGAAAAACAGTGTAGAGACGATTTGGGGCATCGATTACGAAAGCTTCAACGGGTTGCGCCCCTTCACGTTCCTCTCTGGCGGCCCTTTGCAGGGGCCCAACGACGTCATCGTCGACGACATCTTCGCCCGGTCCGACAAGCACTACTCGGTAGGGGACACAATCCAGATCCTCGACCACCCCTTCCGCATTAGCGGTATCGTCGAACACGGCAAGGGCGGACGCAAATACCTGCCTATCCGAACCCTGGGCGCCTTATTAGGCGCAGAGAACAACGCCTCGATCATCTTCCTGAAGAGCGATGACCCCAAAAACGAACAGCTCATCGAGCAGGAGATCCACGCTTACCCAGGGCTGTCTGACTACAAGGTGCAAACGCTGGCGGAATCGCTCTCCCAGATGACACCGGAGCATCTCCCCGCCTTTACAGATGCGCTCTACGTGGTGATTGGACTGGCGGTGGTGGTCGGTTTCATCGTTATATTTCAAGCCATGTACACCGCCGTCCTGGAGCGCACCCGCGAAATCGGTATTTTGAAGTCGTTAGGCGCCTCCCAGACGTACATCGTCGATCTGGTTTTGCGGGAAACGGCCTTTCTCTCCATTGTTGGGATTGTTTTGGGAGTCGGCGCCACTCTTTTGCTAAAGAAGGCGATGGATATCCGCTTCCCCAGCATTCCTTTTCCCGTCGATCCTCATTGGATCATCAACGCTACCCTGATCGCTCTGGCCGGGGCACTCGTGGGCGCGACTTATCCAGCTCTCAAGGCCGCGCGCAAAGATCCTATTGAAGCGCTGGCGTACGAGTAGTAGTTCCAAATTGCCCAATTAGCCTTTTCGAAATCGGGGCTGTGGGCCCAACAAGACTTTGTGATTAGGACAGAGTCCGAGTAAATGAAAGCAACTGAACCACCTCATCGTGTTTACGTTCCCGCGCGTAGTCGGCCGGACTCTTGTCTTGATGGCAGCGCATATCCGGGTTCGCCCCTGCTTCGAGTAGGATTCTGACCAGGTCCGCACGCCCGTTGGCCGCCGCTTGGTGAAGAGGCGTGTAGCCCCCGGCCTGGGCCATGTTGACATCCGCGCCTTGCTCGATCAGCAAGCGCACGGTCTCACCATCCTGGCTCAAGGCCATACATGCATGGAGCGCCTGATTGTGCATGGGATTCCGTGAGAAGCGGTGTACATGCGCGCCGTGGGTAAGCATCAAAGCCGTCGCCTGAGGTCCGCCAAACGCGGCCGCCAGGTGCAGAGGCCCCCAGCCGTCCGCCGAGCTCTCATGGACCAGCATCGCATCCTGCCGCAGCAGCGATTCGATGCGGCCGCACTCGCCCAAAGCGCAGGCCTCAAAAATATCCAGCGTGTCCAGGTGGGCAAGGAGAAAATCCCGGATCACCGGCTGCCCGCTGTAGATGCTCCACAAAAAAGCAGAGACGCCCTGGGCGTCTCTGCAAGCAATTAGCGAAGGATCTTCCTCCGCGGCCGCGGCGACTTCCGCCGTTTGGCCGGTGCGGATCAGATTGAGAAAGCGCTGGCTCACCGAGTCAGCTTAGCATCAATGCCCGGCCGCTTGACCATCCGTATCGGCGACCGAAGCGGCCAGTACCGCCTCCTTTGATCCCTTGACTACCGAACCCGGCTTGGTGCGGTTGGAGTAGATACGGAAGGTGACCACCAGGTCGACCACGACCGGCACGGGCTGACCGTTTACGGTCGCTGGGGTGAAGTGCGAGTTCTTGATCGCCTCCACTGCCTTCTCATCCAGCCCGAAGCCTATGGGGCGCTGGATCGCCATCTGCCGGGGAACTCCCGTCGCGTCGACCACGGTCCGCAGCAACTCCATACCCGCAATTCCGTACTTCTGTGCAAATTCATTCGAGCTGGGATCAATGCTGTTCAGTACCCTGGGCGGCGTCACACCCTCGCTGACCACCTTGATGCTGGCGTCCTTGGGCATGTACTGCCGGTGCTGGCTCTTGCTGGTGAAATATTCCTGCCAGTACTCAGGCAAGTGAGACATCATGACCGGGTCGATGTCGTTGGCAAAGATGCTGTTGAGAGCCTTGTTCATTACCATCGCGCTGTGCGCCGGCGAGACCGCCTTGAGGGCTTCATCGGTTTCGACGGTGGCGGCCTGAGTCGCTGGTTTGGGCGCTTCTGCCGTTGCCGGTGCTGCCGCGTCCCGGGTCTTCAGGGTCTGGGCTGCCGCCAGCTCCTTGGGCGTGGGCTCATCCTTCTTCTTCTTTTCTTTCTTCACTTTAGGAATAACAATAACTTCGCGCTCGATGGAGATGTGGACCGGCTTCTTCGAAATCTTGACCTGGTCAAAGGGCTTGGCGGCGTCCTCATAAGGCAGGGCACCCAGAAAGTGCAGTCCGTAGCGATCGGCCTCGATATCCAGCTTGTGCTTGGAAAGTTTTACTTTCCTGACCTCAAACCCGGACAGCGTAAAAGACCCGACGGTGGGTGAGCCGTTTACTTTGCCGTCCATGCCGAAATTCAGATCGTCGCCCAGGTAGGAGCCGCGCAGGAAGACCAGCTTGCCGACGTAGCGGGCGCGCAGGTCGTCTTCGGTGAGAGGAGGGGTTGACTTAACCAAAGCTGCATCCGTTGCCGCGGCGGCCGAAACTGCTGGAACCACCGTCGCGGTACCCGCCACCCCTCCACTGGCCGGCACTGCCTGCTGCGCATTGGAGAGGGGAGTGAACGCACCGCACAATAGAGCCGCAGTCATAAGCGACGAGAGCTGCTTTTCGAAAATCATGAGTCTCCTTGCTCCAACTCACCGGGCGGCTACGCCGTCCGGCTGGTTCGAGTGCTTGCACCGTCAATTTGCGACTGCAAGCGAGTGGTATGGCCAGTTTGCGAATGGTGTGACGACGGTTGAGCCTGGGCGTTCTCGGCCATCAGCATGATGGCCAGGGCCAGTAACAAGCCGACGCGAATGAGCGCAGCTACCAGAGATTCAGAGGCACGTTGTGTCATGTGTGGGGGAGACCTCCGCTATATTCCAAGAAGAGCGTATGTTGTTCTGAATGAAGCGGAAATGCCTCTTTTGTGTGCCACCAGTAACCCTACCCCCGTTGACTCTATTGCCCGATTGCGGTACTCTGAATTTCTTGCGCAGCGCCGCGTCCGGCCCTCTGTAGTCGCTGTCTGATCCGTAATGAGGTGAACCCGCTTCACCCCAAACCGATCTGAAGATGAGCGAGCCCAGGTAGCCTGCCAGGAAAGCGAACCGAAGAAGCGCTTTGAGCGTTTTCACAACAGCTGTGAAACCGGTCTGAATCCATTCTTCGCCACTCAAGCGATTCTGAACCTTTCGTTTGCGGGAGCGTTTGCCGGCCGCGAGGTTTCTGCGGTGTGCAAGGCGTGCCTTTTGAAAAGGTTCTCCTGGAGAAGCAGGTTACGATGTCTACGTATTTTCCGAGCTCGCACGATATCACCCGCAAATGGTTTGTGATTGACGCCAATGGCAAGACGCTGGGACGCCTGGCAACCGAAGCCGCCAGCACCTTGAGCGGCAAGAAAAATCCCAAATACACGCCCTTTATCGACATGGGTGACCACGTGGTCGTGGTCAACGCCGAGAAGATCGTGCTGACCGGCCTCAAGAGCCAGCAGAAGGTCTATCGCCGCTATACCGGGTTTCCCGGAGGCTTGCGCGAAGAGTCTTTCGTGCGCCTGCTGGCCCGCCGGCCGGAAAAGATTGTCGAAGACGCAATCAAGGGCATGCTGCCCAAGAGCAAAATGGGCCGCCAGATGGCGACCAAGCTCAAGGTCTACCGGGGCGATAAGCATCCCCACCAGGCCCAGCAGCCTGAAGTGATGGAATTAACGGCCCGCTAAGCAGGAACCATAAAGAACAGGACGGACATGGCAGATTTAGTTCAGTACTACGGAACCGGGCGTCGCAAGGCCAGTGTGGCACGCATCTTCTTGCGCCCCGGCAGCGGCAACTTCGTCGTCAATCAGAAACCCTTCGAGACCTATTTTGTGACTCACCAGCAGCGGGTTTCCGCCAAGCGGCCACTGGAGTTGGTCGAGCTTTCCGGCACCTTCGATGTGCTGGCTACGGTTAAGGGTGGCGGTGTGAGTGCCCAGGCCGATGCGGTCAAGATGGGGATTGCCCGTGCCCTGCTCGAGTTCAACCTTGAGCTGCGTAAGACGTTAAAAGCCGACGGCCTCTTGTCCCGCGATGCGCGTATCAAGGAGCGCAAGAAGTATGGACAGAAGGGCGCCCGCAAGCGGTTCCAGTTCAGCAAGCGCTAGTGTCGAGGTAAGTCGTTTTTAATCTTCCCCGCCCGCTTTTGGAGCGGGCCAGGGAAATCAATTCCGGCTACGCCGGAATGCAACTCAAAGAGGAGGTATTTTGGCCACAATCACCATGAAGGAGTTGCTCGAAGCAGGCGTTCACTTCGGGCACCAGACCAAACGTTGGAACCCGCGCATGAAGGAATACATCTTCGGTGAGCGCAACGGCATTTACATCATTGACCTGCAAAAAACCTTGAAGATGTTCAAGGAAGCCAGCAAGTTCGTGACTGATCTAACCGGACAAGGCAAGGTCATACTGTTTGTCGGTACCAAGCGGCAGGCCCAGGACGCGATTGCCGAAGAGGCAAACCGTTGCGGCATGTTCTACATCAACCAGCGCTGGCTGGGTGGACTGCTGACCAACTGGATCACCGTCCAAAAATCTGTGAAGCGCCTTCAGGAACTGGATGAGATGGCCACCGATGGCCGCTATGAGCTGTTGACCAAGAAGGAAGTCATCCGGCTGGAGCGCGAACGAAAGCATCTGCAGGCGAACCTGGCCGGCATCAAGAATATGCGCCGGTTGCCCGATGCTCTCTTTGTGGTCGACTCGAACAATGAAGCGATTGCCGTGAAGGAAGCCCGCAAGCTGGGCATTCCCGTAGTCGCCGTGGTTGATACGAATTGCGATCCGACCGTAGTCGACTATGTAATTCCTGGAAATGACGACGCGCTGCGCGCGATCCGCCTCTTTACCTCCAAAATCTCTGACTCCGTTGTCGAAGGGGTGCAGATGGCCAGCGATAAACGTGCCGCCGACGCTGGGGTAACAGCGGATGCACAGCTCGAGGCTGCACCGGTCGAAGTGAACGGTCTGGAAGCCGGCGCTGACGAGCCTGCAGGCGACGGCGAAGTGGTCGACCTGGAAGCCGCGCTGGGCGGAGGCATCCGTAAAGCCCCCGGAGCGATCGCCGCGATTGACGAGCCGGAAGTCGCCGAGCACACCCTGTAACCACGTTTACACCTACTGATTCGGCCTGTTAACAGGCCAGCAAAGGAACTGCAAGAGGATGTCTACTGTGACTGAAAATATCTCTGCCGCCCAGGTCAAGGAGCTCCGCGAGAAGACTGGCGCGCCGATGATGGACTGCCGCAACGCGCTTCAGGAAGCCAAGGGCGATCTGGAGCAGGCGGTGGTGGTTCTGCGCAAGAAAGGCATGGCGTCAGCGGCCAAGAAGGCGTCCCGCAGCACTTCTGAAGGGGCTGTCGGTACCTACATTCATGCTGGCGGCAAAATCGGCGTGCTGATCGAAATCAACTGCGAGAGCGACTTTGTCGCCCGGACGGAAGACTTCCAGGAACTGCTCAAGGACGTCTCCATGCACATCGCGGCTACCGACCCACGCTATATCCGCCGCGAGGATGTAACCGCCGAGGATCTGGAGCGGGAGAAGGACATCTACCGTGCCCAGGCCGCAGCCACGGGGAAGCCGGCCAAGGTGATTGAGCAGATCGTAGAAGGCAAAATGAGCAAGTTTTACGAGGAAGTCTGCTTGCTGGATCAGCCTTTTATCAAGGACCAGTCGTTCGCCATCAAGGACCTGATCGCCCAAAAGATCGGCAAGCTCGGTGAAAATCTGAGTGTGCGCCGCTTCGCCCGCTTCAAGGTCGGTGATCCAGTGTGGACCGTAGCCCAGATCAAGCCGAACGCAACCGAGTAACATTACTGGTTTCGCGCCCTGAGAAAACTCTCCGACGAAGGGGCGCTGAAACAATGGAAAAGACGTACCTCAGGGGCTAACTAAAGCCCTCATCGGCTCACTCGGTACGGCCCGACTAAAGTCGTGCCCTGATACAACAAAACCACGACACAGCATCAGCAGCGTCGGGCTGGGAGTCCCCCTCTGATGCTTTGTACGAGGTTCTGCGGAGTCACCCCTCTCATGCTTTGTACGAGGTTCTGCGGAGTCACCCCTCTGATGCTTTGTATCAGGGCACGACTTTAGTCGGGCCGTACCGAGTGAGCCGATGAGGGCTTTAGCCCCTGGGGTACGCTTTTCGGTCCTGCCTACGGGACTCCGGTTCCGCAGCCTGCCAAACCGAGACCTTACATGAGTCTCAAGTGCCTCAATTTGCGTCAAATAAACAGCGCAAGTTGCCCCCAAACCGAGGGATAGAGACCCGTCCTGGATGTGCGATACTTTGCTTGAATGTATAAGAGAGTGCTGCTCAAACTGTCCGGCGAAGCTCTGGCCGCCGACCGCGGCTTCGGGGTGGACGTAGCCAAGCTGCATGAAATTTCACTGGAGATCCTGGCCGTCCGGGATCTCGGCGTAGAAGTCGCAATCGTCGTTGGCGGGGGTAATTTCTTCCGCGGCGTGGCCGAACAGGCACGCATGATGGACCGAGTCTCGGCGGACCACATGGGCATGTTAGCCACCGTGATCAATTCGCTCGCCTTGCAGGATGCCCTCGAAAAGTGCGAGGTGCAGACCCGGGTCATGTCTGCCATAGAAATGAACCAGGTAGCCGAGCCATACATCCGCAGACGGGCTATCCGTCATCTAGAGAAGGGTCGCGTCGTCATCTTTGCCGCCGGTCTGGGCAACCCGTATTTTTCCACAGATACGGCGGCTTCGCTGCGCGCCATGGAAATTAAAGCAGATGTCCTCCTAAAGGCCACTAAAGTGGAAGGGATTTATAACGCAGATCCTGTTATTACCAAAGATGCCGTTAAATTCGAGCAGATTACCTACATGGAAATCCTCCGGCTCGGTCTAAAGGTTATGGACAGTACTGCGGTGAGCCTGTGCAAGGACAATAATTTGCCCATGATCATTTTCAACATGAATCGGCCTGGAAACATCCTGCGCGTGGTCAGCGGAGAAAAGGTCGGTTCCCTGGTGACCGCCTGACCCCCCAGAGCACAGTCGCGGAGCTCTCCCCAGCACTCCAGGTTCCAGCAAGTTCGGTCCCCGCAATGCCGGCCCCCGCAATGCCAGCCACAGCCTCACAGGCTCCGGCACGCCCGATTCTTCTTAAGCCGGCCGCCGCTGCGCCGCGGAAATCGCAATTGCCGGCGCTCACGGGTATCCGTTGTTTTGCCGCCCTCAATCTGGTCTTTTTCCATTTTGCCGATCCCCATTCCTTCGGGCCGCTGAGCCCTGTCGTGAACGGTGGATACATCTCGGTCAGCTTCTTCCTGTTGCTCTCTGGCTTCATCCTCACGTATAACTATGCCGATCGGGCGCAACAAGGAGCGCTCACGGCGCGCAGCTTCTGGTCGGCGCGCTTCTCCCGGCTTTATCCCGTCTACGCCTTCAGCCTTCTCCTGTCGCTGGGCATGCTGACGCTCGAGGTCCAGGCGCACACCCGGTTCGACTTTGGCCTGGGATTGATTCTCACCCCGTTGCTATTGCAGGGATGGCATCCGCTTCTAACCAACTTCTGGAACACGCCCGCCTGGACGATGTCTACGGAAGCGTTCTTCTATCTTCTGTTCCCCTGGTTGATCACCCGCCGCCGTCCGCGGCAGGTGCGAACCATCCTCCTCATTCTGCTCGGCGTCTGGCTTTCGAGTCTGGTGCTTCCCGCGCTCTACGTGCACTTCAATCCTGATGGTGACACCCACCCGGACCGCTACTCCACAGGCGTCTGGATGCGGGCGTTGAAGTTCATGCCTCTGCAACACCTGCCGTCGTTTCTGTTCGGCATGGCGTTGGGGTTTCTGAATGAGAAGATCCGGCCGGAAAGCCGGAAGCGCCTGGCGGCCGGGCTGATTGCCTTTGCCTCGCTCTACTTGATTCTTTGCGTGGGCGACCGCCTGCCCTACGTCATGATGCACGACGGTCTGCTTATGCCCCTATTCGGCGGAGTGATCCTCTGCCTGGCCGGGCGCAATCGCATCGCCTGGTTTTTTGGTTTGCTTCCGTTCATCGCCATCGGCGAGGCCAGTTATTGCCTTTACCTGCTGCACTTCAATCTCTGGACCATGCTTCACGATTCCCACTTTTTGGAAAAGAGCGGCCTGATCGTCTTCGATCCGTGGATTTCGTACCTGTTACTGATCGTCGCTGCGCTGCTGACCAAGCGGCTCATCGAGCGGCCGGGAAGAAACTGGATTGCCCGCCATCTTTCCTCGGGCACTGCGCGCGCCTAAAGCATTTTTCGCAAAGGTGTGGACCGAAGCCACAGAAGTTTGCGCAGCTTTCCGCTAAAGAAAGCTGCTCGTAACCGCCGTTAGAAAGTTCATAGTATTGCAAAAAATGCTCTAAAGCCTCAATAGTGGAGGATCAAATCGCAGGCCACGGTGAGCTGGCTCTGCCGCTTTCCGTTGTCGTATGATTTCCGGTCCCATGCATGATCGAAGCGAATCTCCGGCCGCATTTGCACCGTGGTCCCAATCCAATGGCTCAGCATCAACGTGTTCTCGGTGTATTTTGTATTGAACCCCGTGCGCTGGCCCTTCTTGTCGTTGAGCAGGTCGCTGCGGAAACCAATGAAGTCGTGCCCCGACAACTGCTTCAGGATGTAGTTCACGGCCGCATACTCGGGTGCGAAGCATGTCTCGGGGCCAGGCCGACAGGTGGCTCCATTGCTGTTGGGTTGGGGCTTGATCGGCCCCGATACGCTAGGCACGTCGCGTTGATACATCACGTAAGCCTCGGTCGCCATATGCCAGCTCTTTGAGAACTTGTGATACCACGTGGCATCGTACTGCTGCAAATTGTTGTAGGCGTACTTGCCGTCGTTGATGCCGTTGGCGCACAGATAGAAATTGTTATTCACGGAACGGGTGGTGTAACTGACGCAAGCCGTTGCCGAAGGTTGGGCATCGTTGGTCCATAATGCGACGTCGTGGCTGCCGGTAATGCCTGCCTGCACCAGCCACTGATCGCTTAGCTGTATCGTCGCGAGAATCCCGGTATCGGTGAAGGGATCGATGGCGTACAGCAGGGAATGACTGAACATGTAGTTATTGGGCGTGAGCTGCGCCTCGATGCCAGGGATGGAAATAAAGCGGCCGGCCCGAATATTCATGCCCTTGGCCACCTTGGGCAGGTAAATGTCAACGTATTCCAGAATCGGATCGAAACCGTATTGATGGCCGTGTACCAATAACTGGCTGCTCAGATAGCCTTTGTCGGTGGTGTATCGGTAGTCGGTCCCGTAAAAAGCGGTCAGATGGTATCCGACATCCACATGATCCCGTTGCACTGAGTCGGGTAGACGCTCCACGTAAACGATCAGCTGATTCAATTCCAGGCGATTGGAGTAGACGTCGTTGGCGACTGGGGCGTTGCGGTGGGTGGAGGTGCTGAAATTCACGGTAGGCTCAACCCACCCATAAACCTTGGTACGGCTGCGCGCGCCATTCCAGGCAGTCATCAGGGGATAGCTATTGGTATCCGGCTCCCCCAGCACCGGCGATCCCCCATACGACCAGTCGGAGTTGGGGAAGGGTGGGGATTCCAGCGGCGAGGGTAGTCCCCGCCTGGGTGGCGCCGGCCCCTGGGACGTGGTGCCGTGCCAATCCTCGCGATAGAACTGGACAAATCTTTGGAAGAAGGTTGGACCTTTGGCTGGTGGTGGAGAAGGGCTATCGGGCAACGTCGAGCCGGAGGTCGTCTGAGCAAAAGAACGGCCTGCGATCACTCCCGCGCAAACTAAGAGCAAAACAAGCGGGCTTGCCCGGAGCTTCGAGAACATCACTCCCCTAGAGTACATCGGCTTCTCGTCACCCCTTCATGACTGCCGAGGGGATGCGGTCGGGAAGGAGAGCCGTAGCCCGCCAACTGTTCTCGTTGTGTCTTGAGATTATTATCCGGTCTCCATGGATCGTGTTATACCAGTCTTCCACTTCTTCCCGGCGATGATAGAACGCCGTGGGAGCAACAAGCTGGTCGAAGACATTCCAAAAGTTTTCAGCGAAAGAATAGTTTGAGATCGAGCAGAGATAATCCGAGTAAGGCAGAACCTTTTTTAGCCAGGCGATGCGGGTTGCCGGGCGGTAGAGTAGTTTGAGTCCAGCATACAAGAAGATCGCTGGGGGCACGCAGAGAAACCGCGTTACCACCCTTGGCAGCCGCGACGTAATGTTCTTGCGAACTGGATCGACAAAAGTTTCTATCCACTGATTGCCTTCTTTGCCGTAGACCCAGGTGGCGATGCGCCCGCCAGGCTTTACATGGCTGGCTAATGCGATGAATCCGTCTTTTGGGACCGGGAGATGATGCAGCACACCGATGCTGTACGCCAGGTCGAAGGGTTGCGCGAACGGCAGAAACGACATGTCAGCCTGAAGAATATGTACGTTTGGAAGATGAACCGTGTTTCGGTAGGCCGCCTCAACGGCAGCGGAGAGATCGATTCCGATCACCGAGCGAGCGTTGAACTGAGCAGCCAATAAAGCGTGACGGCCTTTACCGCAACCACCATCTAAGACGGTGCGATTCTCGAAGTCTTTTGGCGTCAAAGGAGCAATCCAGTCGAGAAACTCGCGCCGGTCTTCCGCGGTGATGGTGGAATACCGTGTCCATTCGTAGCCAAATGCATCCGCGGTATCCTTTTGATCCTGGGTAAGGCTCCCTGGAAGAAATCGGGGTATGCCGGCAACGATAGGAAACGTAGATCCACACTGAGGGCAAGCGAATGAGCCATCAATAATTTCACCGCTGCTTCTGCTGCGCACCGTCAGCAGGAGGCTTCTATGGCACCTGGGACATACTAGTAAATCGACGACGGCTTCTTTCATGGTGACCCCTACGGATGAGTTTTGTCCTGTCCAACGAACGGCTACAGCCTAGCGAAGGACAGCGATGGCCCGCCGTCGCTGGAGCATCACTAAAAGTGAATAGCAAGCGATCGCTGCAGTGATGTGTTTTAGGGAGTGCCCGCTCACCAGGTGCCCGGCCTGGTAGATCCGGGCGTCAAAAAATTCGAAGAGCTTGGCGGTGACAAATAACAAAAAAGCGGTCACGAGGTACTTCATGCCCGTGTAGGCAGGTGGGAACAGCAAGATCATCAAGCCGATCAAGATCGGTGGAAAAAATTGAACGAACAGGTAGAAGCGGTAGTCCCCGTGGCCTCGCGCCTCTGTGAAATACCAGTACCCGACACTGCTGCAGCCCAGGCATAACAGAGGGATGAAGAGTAGCTTCCCGAAACTCACTCCGATTCTCTCAATGACAACCGAAGTCAATATGGCCATGAAGGCGCAAGTCATCGGCAGCAGGTCAAACGGGAGCCGTTCGTTGTTCGGTCTCAAGTGATACCAAAAGGAGCCTAGTCCGGTGAGTCCAACGCCCAGGAAAAACACCAGGTATACGAGTTTCTCCAGGCGAGTTTGGAACGTTCCGTCTGTCGGCCCGCGAAACAGCCAAAGCGTCCCCCACAGCCCGACGAAAACGAAGGGAATATTCGAAAAGACATCCAGGCAATTTGGTACACCGAACTGGGTGCGGTTGTCGGAGAACACATGATAGCGCGCTCCGAGGGGAACGGGCGGTAACCGGCAGAGCCATGCGAAAGAACCCAGCGAGATCGCTATCATGAGCGTCACACGAGCGCGATAGCCGGGAAATGCAAGGTTCTGCACTCTTGTACTCACCTTCAGATTGCCCTCCGGAGAAATGTCAGCCTACTTTCCAGCGTGGCAGCAGGGCATGTTCGTCATCAGCATCTTCCCGCCGCTACGGTCAATAATTTCGATCCTGTTTTGACCCAGAAGACTGATGAATCGCGGAAGTTGACCGGACCGCGCAACCAGGTAGTACCGCCGCGGCTGAGACCAGAAAGCCTGGAGCTTAGCGTCATCGATGAAAACATCAGGGGTGTTGGGGGCGTTGGAACCGTATTCAAGATTGTTCCAGCGGCCGTTCAGCAGGAGTACGGGTTGCCCGGTGTAAAAGGGGATGGAGGAAAACCACCAATAACTGTGATCGAGGATAATCTGGCCAGGCGGATCCCTCAGAATTGAGTTCGCAATCTCGCGCGAGGAAAGCAACGGATCGAATTTGACCATGGCAAGACGCGCAGCCTGAAAAAAAATAATCATCATGAGTGCTGAGGCCAGGCAAGCGCGCAGTAAATGGCGGCGGCTGATGGCCGGCAGCGTCCCCATTGCGCCCAACAGAAACCCAACGCCCGCCATGGCAAGGGGCACCCGTAAGTAGGCAAATGAGTCCAAGGTAAGATCTTCCATATGCCCGAGAGACAGCTTATATGCGTTGGGATGTACGCTGAGCGCTGAAGTGATATCGCCCGGGGTGGGTACGTGGCGCACGGCAAGGAGAATGGCAAAGCAAGCGAAGCCGGCGAGAAAGCAAACCATGCTGAGCGCGCGAGTGCCGCCTCTCACCCAACTGCCTTCTTCCGCCATCGCTGAACCGAGCAGCAATGCGATCGCTGGGTAGCAAGGCATCGAGTAGTACTCTTGCGTGGTAGAAAACGTGAAGAAGACCAATACGAAACCTATCCAGCAGAGTGCAAGCAGCCGGACCCTTCCTGCCCTGTCAATAGGCTTGAAAGAAAGCCTACTGACTGCAGGCAGATACACGCTCCAGGGAAAGAGCCAGGCAAAATGAAAAAGCCAGAACCAAACGCGCGGCACGGTGTCGTAATCGCGCGGGTATCGCAGATTCAGAAAGCGTAACAGTTGCTCATTGATGAAGTAGAACCAAAGAAAGCCGTGGTAGTGCCCCTGCATACTCTTGAGTGTCCATGCGAAATACGGTGGATTGCGGACAGTCGCAAGCACATGCCACGGAACGGCTATCAGGAGCATGAGGGCGGTTCCGGAAATTGGCCGCAGCTTTTTCCAGGTGGTCCATGAAAACAGCTGCTTATTGATCAACAGAAACAAGATCGCTGCCCCGATCGGGAAAACCACTCCAATGAGGCTTTTGAGCAACAGTCCCAGTCCGAGACACACGAAAAATAATCTGGCCCAAACCGCCGGGCGCCGTTCCTCGTCGTCCAGGGCGCGGAGAAACGCCCACATTGCCAGCGCAATGACAAACGTGAGCATGACATCCGGGATGAGTATGCGGGTGAACAGCCAAACACCGACGCAGGTTGCCAGAATCAGACCAGCGAAAAAGCCGGCAAGCCGCCCAAATGCCCACTTTCCGAAAGCCGCAGTCAGCCACGCCAGCCCGATGGCGGTGAGCGCAAAAGCGATCCGTGCTGTCCAATCGTGAAAACCAAACATCTTGTAGGGTATGTTCATGAGCCACCACGAGAGGGGTGACTTTTCCAAAAAAACGACTCCATCGAGCCGGGCAGTTACCCAGTCTCCGGAAGTCAACATAGTTCGGGCAATTTGTGCTTCCACAGCGTCCGAATCGTCCATCAACGATGGAGGGGACACGATGCTTGTAAGGTAGACCACAGCAGCGATCGCCAATACAACGACTAGAGGAACACCCTGTCGCTTCGCTGCTTCCGGGTTGAGCAACCTAAGGCTCCTGAGGCAAACCCCATATATTGGTTCCGCGGCACTGCGCGGAATCAGGGTGCCGCGACAGTATGTTTGCCATGCGTGATCGCGGCACTGCAGGTAGGTTGCTGCGCCGCACCGAAGGGCGTATTTTGCACGGCCGAGAGTCCTCCTGTCGCGACATTCACGGCCAGGCCCGACACTGAGTTGGAGAGAAAATTGGCGGTGTAGACGTAGCGGCCTTCCGACGGTTCGATCAGGATACAGAGCGGCCCGCTACCAACCGCGTAAGTAGTCGAACCCGGGATCGGAGTGGCGTTGCCCGTAGACGGGTCGATGGTATACGCGTTTACGTCGTTACCGTTGTAGTTGGCGACATAAACGTAGATGCCGCGGGGGTCGACGGCGACCGCATCGGGCAGGTTATCGGTCCTGAAGGGTGTTGGCATCATCACCAACGATCCATTGGACTGCACCTGGAAACCATACATCTGATTGGCGGCGCCGTCGGTGACATACAGGAATTTGCCGGTCGGATCGCTGGCGATTGCATTGGGGGCCACTCCGGCCGGGAAAAGGCCGATCGAACTAAGCACACCGCCCGAGCCAACTTGAAACGCTGAGATGGTGTGATCCGTTCCATTCACCGCGTAAACGAAGTTTCCACTCGCCAGGACATTGACGGCGACCGGGTTATTTCCCAGTGGGAAGAAAGCGCTTGTGCCATTCGGCACCGTTTGGCACAGGCTGCTCGTTGCGCCCAGCTGACCGTTGGCATTGACGGGAAAGACTACCAGCGCGCCGGGCCCGGGAATGCCGGTGCTGAAGGTCGGCTGGTACGTCTCTACTACGTAGAGATACGTACCGGCCTGGTTGATCGCCAGCTGCATCGGGAAGCTGCCCGGGAGATTGCAGGTCTGCTGGGGATAGAGCTTGCCATCGGTGCCAATGGCGAATTCCACAATCGTATTGTCGTCATGATTGACGACGTACAGATTCTTACCGTTGGCTGACGACACATCAGCGACGGGGTTCCGGCCGCCGGAGCCGTATGGGGAGTCGGTGATCTGGTACAAGACGCCCGCTTCGCTATCTACTTTGTATACGCTGACCTGTCCGGGGTTTTGCTTCGACGCCGTGACGTAAAGAAAATCGATTGTATTGCTCGGTGCGCATGCAGCAACACCGAATCCAAGACCGAGGGATACCACGGAGGCCATGGCAATCCGGCCGAATTTACTCAACTTCATCACTTCGTCGCTCCGCGCCAATGCAGGGGGCCGATACTATGCAGCATCAGGGCTGTATGACCTCGATGGCATGGTTGCCGTGGGTAATGGCAGCACCGCAGGTAGGTTGCCCGGTGGCCCTGAAGGGCGTGTTCTGCACCGGCGCCAGCGCTCCAGTCGAAGGGTTCAGACTGAGGCCGGACACCGTGTCGCCAAGGAAGTTCATGGTGTAGACGAAACGCGCTTCCGCGGGTTCGATCAGGACGCAGAGCGGGCCCGCATCCACCGTATACGCGTTCGTCCCCGCGATCTGGGTCGCATTGCCGGTGGCGCGATCGATGGTAAAGGCACTCACGTCGTTGGCGTTATAGTTGGCGACATACACATAGATACCCCTGGGATCGACCGTGACTGCGTCGGGAAGATTGTCCGTCTTGAACGGGGTCTGCAGAGCGGTCAGGGTTCCGTTGAGCTGAATCTGGAACCCAATCATCTGGTTGGCCGCGCCGTCAGTCACGTAAAGAAACTTGCTTGTCGGATCGCTGGCAAGCGCATTGGGGGCAACCCCAACCGGAAACGTACCAACGGAAGTGAGAGCACCCGTCGAGCCGGCTTGAAACCCGGACAGTGTGGCGTCACTCTCGTTGGTTACATAGACGTAGGTATTGCTGGCCACCACATTGACCCCTACCGGATTATTGCCCACGGGAAAGAACGCGCTGTTGCCATTCGCGACCGGGGTACACAAGCTGCCCGTGGTGCCCAGTTGCCCGGTGGTGGCATTGATGGGAAAAACCACCAACGCTCCCGGCCCGGGTGTATTGGCGTTGAAGCCCGGCTGGTAAGTCTCCACAACATAGAGGTATGTACCGGCCCTGTTGATCGCCAGTTGAGTAGGGAGGGTGCCCGGAGTGGTGCAGGACTGTTGTTGAGAGAGGCTGCCGTCAGTGCTGATGGTGAATACCACGACCGTACTGCTGTCGTGGTTCACCACGTAAAGATTCTTGCCGTTCGGGGAGGCGGCGTCTGCTACGGGATTACTGCCGCCCGACCCGTAGGGCGAATTTGGGATGGGAATTAACGCACCCGCTTGACTCTCGACCCTGTAGACATTGATCTGCCCTGGGTTTTGCCGGGAAGACGTGACGTAAACGAAATCAAGCGTATTGCTGGGTCCGCACGCGATAACCCCGAATCCAAGGCCGAGGGATACAACAGTGGCCAGTGCGATCCGGCCGAATTTACTGAACTTCATGCGCTTCCTTCATCCTGGCCCAACTTAAAAATGGAGCAGGCTGCCGCTCGCAGCAGAGCTATGGATAGAGAGTCTTTTGGGCCCACTTGCATTGTAAAAGATCATTAGAACAATGTACCGCTGGCGGTGCACCAGGTGGGCTGGCCAGCCGTAGCGAAGGAAGTAATCTTCCGCAGCGTGGTCAGAGTCCCTGTGGACGAGTTGATCACCGCGCCGGTAATCGTGCTGTCTGAAAAATTAGCGGTATAGAGATATTGGTTCGACGGGTCTTCGATGATGCAGCGTGGAGAGGATCCCGAGCCGAAGGGCACACTGGTCGCCAGCGGCGTCAGCCTGCTGGTGACTGGATCGATAAAGAATGCGCTCACCGAACTAGCCTCGCTGGTTGCAGTCAAGTTTGGTCCCATGTTGGTGAGGTAAAGGAATTTGCCTTGACGGTCAACGATCATCGGGCCCGGATTGGCGACCGTGCCTGAGTTTGCGACCTGGCCGCCGACCAGCGATTGCAACGCGCCGTTGGTGCCGATCGTATAGGGCAAAATTTGACCAGGCGTGGTTCCGTCCTGGGCATCAATCAGGTACACGTTCTCCTTGCCGCTGATATAGATGTAAGTGAGCTGGGTAGCGCCGGTGCGGATGGGCGTATTCTGCGACAAGGTCAACTGTCCGCCGGTGTTCCCATATACGAATACAGCCTGCGGGGGGTCGTTGAGGCAAGGCCCTGACGTTGGTGCTGGCGTAACCTGGCAATCTCCGCCATACCCCTTTTCTATGGTGTAGATAAACGCGTTACTCGGAGTCACGTAGAATTCGATGGGGCCGCTGCCTACCGGGAAGTAGGAAAGATTGGTGCCGTTCCCGTTTTTTACTCCCTGGTTGGTGATCAGGGAAAGCCTGCCGGTATTGGGGTCGACATTGAACGATGTGATGTCACCACAGATGGTGGTTGGATCTCCAGGTACATAGCCAACGCAGGTGGTGGGATCCGGGACCGTTGAGTCCAGGACGAAGAGATGGGTCCCGGAAGTATCCGTCTGAATGGAAATCGGATTGTTGCCCTGGCTCGTATAAGCAGCCTGGAAGTTGATCGAGCCCTTACCGCCGATGGTGAACAAAGAAATATTCGCCCCTGTGTCGGCCGCAGCCGTGCCGGCTGGGCAGGCAATCTGCGAGGTTCCCCCGCAACCTCCGTTCAGCACATAAAGGAATTTCCCCGCGTTTGCTGTCAGAATCTTGATGGGATTGACCCCGCCTGACGCAAACGGAGGGTTAGATACAGCCGTCAGCTGCCCAAGATTGTTATCAATCCTAAAGCCGGAGATCTGATTGAATTGCGTGCCGGTGGTATAGAAATAGCCGACTGTGTGATCCGTACTGCAGGAGGTCACTCCCAATCCCGTTCCAAGGGATACTGCCAAGGCCAGACCAATCCGGCCGAATTTCCTGAACTTCATGCGTTTCCTTCATCCCCGTCGCTGTCGCGGTCTAGGGCTGCCTGTGCAGCTAAACTGTAAAAACTGGATACTATCGCCAATTGTAAAAGCTAGAACCACTTTCGGCTATAGCGGCTTCCCCCACGGCGGATGCCCATCACCACACCCGGCAAACGTTCTCCGGATACATAGGAGCACCCTTCTTACAACTGAATGCCTTACCGAACTCGTCGAAATTCTGCACCGCGCCGTTCACCCGCCAACGGCCCGGGGAGTGAGGATCCACCAGGGCGCTGTTCCGCGCTGACTCCTCGCGGACGTTCTCGCACCACAGCTGGCCGTAGGCAATGAAGAACCGCTGAGACGGCGTGTAGCCGTCGATCTGCGGCGGCGCTGTCTCTTTGGCTAACGTATCGGTCAATGCCATGTAAGCGAGTCGAAGGCCGCCATTGTCGGCAGTATTCTCACCCAGGGTCAGGTTGCCGTTGAGCTTTACCCCAGGGACAGCCTCGAAGTTTCCATACTCCGTGGCCTCGCAGTCCGTGCGCTCTGTGAAGGCCTTACGATCGGCCGGCGTCTGCCACTCCACCACGTTACCGCGGCCGTCGTATTTGCTGCCCTGATCGTCGAAGCCATGCGTCATCTCATGCCCAATCACTACCCCGATGCCTCCAAAGTTCACCGCAGCGTCCTTGGAGAAGTCGTAGAAAGGAGGCTGCAGGATCCCGGCCGGAAAGTTGATGTCGTTCAGGGGCGGACTGTAGTACGCATTCACCGTCGGCGGCGTCATCTGCCACTCTGTCTCGTCCACCGGTTTGCCCAGCTTGTGCAGGTTGCGGCGATCTTCAAAAATGCTGGCCCGGTTCATGTTCCCCAGCAGATCGTCCCGCTTTACCTCCAGGGTCGAGTAGTCGCGCCAATGCTCCGGATAACCAATCTTGTTGCGGATCAGCGCCAGCTTTTCGAGCGCTTTCTTCTTGGTCTCCTCTGACATCCAGGGCAATTGCTCAATATCCTGGTGCAGCGCGGTTTCGAGCGCGGTGACCAGTTTGAGCATGTTCTCTTTCTTTTCCGGGCTGAAATACTTCTTCACCCAATCTTGCCCCACCGCTTCACCCAGAGCGTTATCGGTAGCCACGGTGCACCGTTTCCAGCGGGGTGTCTGCTCCTGCTGGCCCTGTAAAGTGGTGCCGTAAAACTTAAAATTCTCCTGTACAAACGGTTCCGACAGCCAGCGGGCGGCATTATGCAGCGCGCGCCACCGGAGATAGCTTTTCCACGCTTCCAGGCTCTGGCTGGCAATCTGCGCGTTCATCGCGGTAAAGAATCCAGGTGAGACCACGTCCAGGTTCTGGAACGAGCCCATGTCGATGCCATGCAGATAAGACTGCCAATCGAAGTCCGGGGTTAGCTTCTCCAGACCCGCGAGCGGCATCATGTGATAGCGTTTGGCCGGGTCCCTGCGGTCGGTTCGGCTCATGGAGCCTTGGGCCAGGGCGGTTTCGATAGCCATGACGGCCTGCGCCTCGCTGGCAGCCTTCTCCGGCGTGTCTCCAGCCAGCTCGAACGTCCTGGTCATGTGGGCAACATATTCCTCGCGAATCTTCTGCTGCCGCGGGGTTTGCGCCAGGTAGTAGTCGCGATCGGGAAGCCCCAGTCCCCCCTGGTCGGCTTGCGCGATCTGCATGGTGGAGTCTTTTTGATCCTGACCCACTCCGAAATCGAACAGTCCCCCAGTGCCATCCTTTATCTCGAGCGTACCCAGCAGAGCACCCAGTTGCTTCTTGTCGTTCAACCCGTTAATGGAGTCCAGGGTGGGCTCGAGTGGGCTCACCCCCTTTTTGTCGGCGAGCGCGGTATCCATGCAAGCGGCGTAGAAGTCGCCGTATTTCTGTTCCAGCGGCGTCCGCGCTGGGTCTGGCTGAGCCGCCGCCGTCAGCTCCTTATACAGCAGCCAGGACGTTCTCTCCCGCAGTTCGGTGAACTCGCCCCACGTCACCTGGTCAGGCGGGATGGGATTGTTTTTTTGCCAGTTGCCGCAGGCGTACTGGTAGAAGTCGGTGCAGGGGTCGGCGGTCTTGTCGATCGCGCTCGTATCAAAGCTTTGCAGGGCCTTGGGCTCGGACGGGGCTTCCTGCACGCTGCCCTTTGCGTTTTCGCTTGTGCGGCTTTCACCAAGGAAAGCCGCATGCAGTTCATCGATTCCACTTAGCCCCACAGGAAATCCCGGAGACGGGGCTGCATTGCTTTGCGCGTGAGCCATCCCACTACACAGTAAGAGCGTGCTGAGGAGACAAACTACCTTCATAGAACTCAAAAAATCTTGACGTGAAAAGTTAAGTACTTCTTGGGATTCTCGCGGATGGCCGCAAGCAGGCCCCGCGTTTCGGTCAGCGATTGGTCGAGATTGTTGTAGAGAGAAGGATTGCGCACCAGCTGCCCAATCGTGCCCTCACCGCTGTCCACCCGGTTCAGGAGAGAATCGAGTTTGTCCACCGTGTCACGGAGCTTGGCAGCGAACTGGGGATCTTTGGCGATCATCCCCAGGCCGCCTTTGCCGGCATTGATGTCGGCGAGCAGCTTATCGGCATTGGCGACGGACGAGTTCAGATTGTTCGCCAGGGTTTCATCCTTCAAGAGTTTGCCCAGGGTGCCCTTGCCCTCTTCCAGGTCGGCCGACATCTTGTCCAGCTTGGCGACCGTGTCGTTGACGCGGTTGTACAGGGTGTCATCCGCCACCAGCTTACCGATCGAGCCTTTCCCATTGGCAACCGAATCCACCAGTTGCGAGAGCTCGTTCAAGGTCGCCACCGCTTTGTTGTAGAGGTCCGGATTGTTGATCAGCTCACCGATCGACCCCTTGTTGGAGTTGAGGGAATCAGCCAGGTGGTCGACCTTGGCCAGGATGGTGTTCAACTGCTCGATCGTCCCCTGGCTGGACTTGATGACGTCGGAGAGGTTTGGGGTCTCGTTGGTTTTGAGCTCGGCGTTGTTCTGTACGGCGGGACCGGTGGCGGACTTGCTGTTGATGTCCACGACGGTGTCGCCGAGAACGCCGATGGTTTCCAGGCTGGAGGTCGAATCCGTGTGTACCGCGTCTCGATATTTTGATCCGATCTTCATCGTGACCTCGACTGGTGTGAGCTTGCGCGCAGGTACGATTTTTATATCGGTCACGGTGCCGATCGTTACGCCTTCCAGGTTGACGGGAGCGCCGTTCTTCAGGCCGGCGGAATTCTCAAAATAGGAGCGAAGGGGAATCTTGCTGCTGAAGATGCCGCCCGTGGATCCTGACATGAGGAAGATGAGAGCAGTCAAGGCTGCCAACGCCACGATGACCAGAACGCCCACCTTCAGTTGTGACCACTGGACTTCCTGCTGGCTAGGCACAGACCCCCTCGGGTTGAAGCGACTGCTGCGGGCGTTTTCCCGCTGGGACTGAGCATATCAAATGGCGCTTTCAGCTCGCCCTCCACCTTGTTTGCGAGAGGGAAGCGGGGAGCGTGGGTGTGAGGTCCCTTCAAAGACAAAGCGACACTGGCGCCAACTCAGCCTTCCATCATCACCGTCGCCATCGCCAGGTTCCCAGTATGGGTCAGCGAAAGCGAAATCCTCGTCACTCCCAGTTCCCGGGCCAGCTGGGCCGCCCGCCCACGCAGTTCAAGAACAGGGCGCCCTCCCGGTTGGCGCGCAACCTGGAACTCGATCCACGTGACGCCCCTGCTGATCCCGGTTCCCAGCGCTTTGGCTCCCGCTTCTTTGGCGGCAAAACGTGCAGCGAAGCTCTCCGCGCTGCTTCGCTTGCTGCTGCAATATGCGATCTCATGATCGGTGTAAATACGGCGCAGAAACCGCGCCCCATAGCGCTCGATCGAACGCGCGATGCGTTCGATTTCAATCAAATCCACGCCTGTCCCGATCAGCATTCTGAACACATTACCATGGGGTCATTTCCGGTCATCTCAACCGCGAACCGTGGTACCTGTTCTGCGGTTGAAGATTGCGCTTAGCTGGCCGATCACTTTAGCAAGCAAGGTATATTCAAGGTTCACGAACCACATTCAACGGCGTACTCGATACCTTTATGTCCGACACGTTTGCAGATGATGTTCTCTACCTGACGGCCCTTCTGGGCGAAGACCAATCCACGGTTGTACCGCGGCTCAGCGGGGTCATTCCCGATTGCGGCGCATGGATCCGCAGCCGGTCCTATGTGGAGCCCGGTACGGCTCGCTTCGTCTTCGAGTTTCCCCGTGACATCTGCATCGAGATTTACAGCGCGTTGGTCTCTGTCGGACTGCAACTCA
This sequence comes from Acidobacteriaceae bacterium, assembly GCA_049693715.1. GTDB lineage: Bacteria > Acidobacteriota > Terriglobia > Terriglobales > Acidobacteriaceae > PALSA-350. Next base: position 25,657 of record JBAVQC010000013.1, read on the forward strand.
CAGCGGCTTCGCATAACCTGCTCACCGAGCTCTGCCGCTGCACTCCCAATGTCTTCGATCTATCCTCAAGGACGCTTCCGGCAGTGGATGGTGCGACCCTGGACGACGCGACACGCTACATCTGTTCGCTCGAAATCATCAAGGTTCAATTGCAGATCTGGATGGTCAAGGACGAAGAGCTACAGACGCAGCGGGATGCCGTTCAATGCTTTGCAGCCTGAACCAGAGCATTTTCACTTCTACTCTGCCTGGGATGGTCCATCGAAAACGCATTACCCGGCATCCACCAGTCCATAGCGGCGTTGCCAGGCTTCGCGCAGCCTGGTCCACACCTTGCCCTTTTCTTCCTCGGTCACTTCACTGCCCGCCTCTGACACGAACCAGGCCGACTCGGTCTTAGCCAGCTCGAGAAGAGCGCGGTCGCGCACCAGGTTGGCGACCCGGAAATCCGGGATGCCCGCTTGCCGGGTCCCAAAAAACTCTCCTGGGCCGCGCAACTGCAGATCCAGCTCCGCCAGCTCGAACCCGTTCTGCGTACGCACCATAGCCGCCAGCCGCTCTGCCGCCGCCTCGGAGATTTTTCCTCCCGTCATGAGAATGCAGTACGACTTTGCATGCCCGCGGCCGACCCGGCCGCGCAATTGATGCATCTGCGCCAGCCCGAACCGTTCCGCGTGTTCAATCACCATCATGGTTGCATTTGGCACATCGACCCCGACCTCAATCACCGTGGTCGCGATCAGCACATCCACCTCCCGGCGTTGGAAGCGGCGCATGATGATCTCCTTCTCATCCGAGTCCATTCTTCCGTGAAGCAAGCCCAGGCGCAGGCCTTGCAGGGCGCCTGCCTTCAATTCCTGGTACATGTCGGTGGCGGCCTTGAGTGACGGCGTCGAGACCTTTTTGAACAGCAGGCCAGGCCGTCCTGATGGATCCTCTTGCTCCGCCGGCCCCGGCTCGCCGTGGGGATCGCCGGCGGCAAAATCCAGTTCGGGCTGATCCTCCTTCGCGCCCTCGATGACGGGATAGACCACATACGCCTGGTGACCCTTCTGCACCTGTTCTCGCACCAGTTTCCACACCTCGCCGGCCTTGTCGTCTGCGACTTGGCGGGTCACGATCGGGGTGCGGCCCGGAGGCAGCTCGTCCAGCACGCTGAGATCGAGATCCCCGTAGAGAGAAAGAGCGAGCGTTCTGGGGATGGGGGTAGCCGTCATGACCAGCACATCGGGTTCGCCCGCGTTGGGCTTCTTCATCAGCCGGAAGCGCTGCAGGACTCCGAAGCGATGCTGTTCATCGACCACTACCAGGCCGAGCCTGGCAAAATCCACTCGCTCCTCGATCAGCGCATGGGTGCCTATGACCAGTTGGGCCTCGCCCCGGGCGATCAAGCCCCGGTTTTCGCGCTTGCGATCCTCCTCGAGCGACCCGGTCAACAGAACCACTTTGTAGCGCTGCTGCGACCGCTCCAGCAGCTTGCGCGCTCCCAGGAAGTGCTGGGTTGCCAGAATCTCCGTGGGCGCCATCAGAGCAGCCTGGTAGCCGTTCTCGATCGCCACCAGCATGGCCTGCAGGGCTACGATAGTTTTTCCGGATCCCACATCGCCCTGCAGTAGCCGGCGCATCGGTTCCGGCGCCCGCATGTCCGCCACGATCTCCCCCAGGGCGGTTTTCTGCGCCTTGGTAGGGTGGAAGGGCAGCACCTGGCGCAGTGCAGCACGCACCTCGGCATTGGTTTCGAAGGGGATCCCTTGCCGCTGGCGGAACTTCTTTCGTTTCAGCTCCAGGCCAAGTTCGAGGAAGAACAGCTCTTCGAAGATCAAGCGCTTCTGCGCCGGTGTAGCCCAGCCCTGGAGCTGGCTCATCGCGGTCCCAGCCTCGGGAAAATGCGCCCACCGCAGTGCATCTTCGCGGCTGGGCAGGTCCGAACGGCGGCAAATTGCCTGGGGGAGGGTCTCAGGGATGCGACCCTTCAATTCCTCCAGGAGCCGGTAAATGACACGCCGCTGCCATCGGGAAGCCAGCTTGTTGCCCAGAGTTTCGTACACCGGTGCGATGCGGCCCACTTCCAGCAGCTTGGACTCTTCATCGTCGTGGTCATCGGGAAGGACTTCGACTTGCGGCTGGATCATTTTGAAGCTGTTGCTGCTTCGCGAAGGCTCGACTTTCCCGTAAAGGGCTACCCATTGTCCGGTTTTGAACCGGTCTTTCAGGTAGGTGCCGTGAAACCACATGCACTTGACCCTGCCGCCCAGGCCTTGGCCTACCGTCATTTCGAAGATAGGCATGCGCCGGGTGCGCAGCAGAGCCATACCGCGGACCTCGCCGATGAGGCTGGCCATTTCACCGGGGACTAATTCTTCAATGGCCTGGGGACGAAGGCGATCTTCATAGCGGAAGGGGAGGTGGTAGAGCAGGTCTTCAATCGTGGTAATGCGTTTCTCTTGCAGAGTCTGGGCGATGCGCGGGCCAATGCCCTTAACAAACTGCAGAGACGTTTCCAAAGTCAGTAGCACATCAGCGATGCTATCAGCGGACTCATTCGCACCTCAGATAATGGGTGCGAACAGCCTTCGGACCCTTCGTACAGAGTGTTGAGCCGCTGAGGGAGCGACCCTCACCCCGCAGTCGCGTACGTGGGACGATAACGATTTATTTCCAGTGCTTTCACCGGGGCTCCGCAACGACCGGTTCTTTGGCACAAAAAAGCACGGATGGGGCTTTGTCCCCCGATTTCCTGTCGACCTTGTTAGCGCCGCCGAGCCTCATGCGGCTTTCTTTGAGGAAAGCCGCACACGCTGGTGTCGGTGGCGCCTCGTGCAGGAAATCCGGGTCGCCCGTCCTTATCGTCCCACGTACGCCACTGCGGACGCGGGTGTCTTTCCCCGCGCTCAGCTCTGCTACCGGACGGAATGGGCCAACCGCCGCTTGTGACTCGCGGCATCCAGCATGTAGACACACCGGGCGTCCATATGCTCGGCCATCTGGAAGACCCGATCGAGCTTGTCATCCAGAGACGGTTTGCTTCCAGACCTAGGCAGAGAGTAGTCACGTGCAGTAAAAGCAATCTTGTGTGTGCTCATAATGAGTATTGGTATACCTGAGGGTCGGGTCGGGAGAAATGCGTCAATCACACTATTACCCGCACACAAAGGGGGCAGCCAGGCTCCCCCTTCGACTCATCTGCTGGTTACCCTCGGGCCAAGCCGCGCTATCTGCAACAAAACAGGTGGCGAACTGTAGAATCGCTCGGTGAACGACTCTACTGAGAGCTTCAGCTACAGCCAGCGCGTCATGATTGCGATCGTTCCGCGGCTGGTCGCTTTGCTGTTGCGAACCCTCCATCGGACGTTACGTTACGAGGTGGTCGTCGAGCCGGGCGCCGCTCCAGCGACGCCCCCGGGTCTGCAGGTGTGGTGTTTCTGGCATCGCTGCCTTATCTCCTGCGCTTGTTATTTTCATGATCGATTTCAGACCGCGGTTCTGATCAGCCGCAGCTTTGACGGTGAATTGATCGCGCGCACCATCGAACGCCTGGGTTTCCTGACCGCACGGGGCTCGAGTACGCGGTCCGGAGGAAGCGGCTTGTGGGCGCTGGCGAAAGCGGTGGAGCGCGGGCATGGGGCGGTGTTCACGGCAGACGGTCCGCGCGGCCCGGTGTACAAGGTCAAGCCAGGAGCCGTGAAGTTGGCCCAGCTCACTGGCTACTCCATTGGCATCTTCTACGCGCACCCCGAAAAGGCATGGCTGTTGCGGTCGTGGGATCAATTCATGATCCCCAAGCCCTTTTCGCGGGTAGCGATCAGCTGGGGACGCCAAATCCAAGTGCCGCAGAGCGACGACCCGGCACTCATCGAAGCCAAGAGGCTGGAGGTAGAAGAAGCGCTTGAACGAGCGCGCCTCAACGCTGAGCGGCACTTCCTCAAGCGATGAACATGCAGTCGCCGTAGGAGAAGAAACGATACCCGGCTTCGACTGCGTGACCATACGCGGCGAGTGTGTTCTCTCTGCCCGCGAACGCGCCGACCAACATCAGCAGAGTCGACTGCGGCAGGTGAAAGTTGGTGAGCAGCGCCTTGACGACTGCGATGCGCGAGCCCGGCGAAAGGAAGATGTCCGTAGTGCCGCTATGGGGTTCGAGGCGGCCTATGCGGGCACAGTGCTCCAGCACCCGGACCGTGGTGGTTCCGGCGGCCACCACCCGCCGTCCGTCGCGTAGCGCATCGCCAATCCGCAAGGCCGTTTCTTCTGGCAAAGAATAGCGTTCCGCATGGAGGCGGATCTCCGAAACCTCGGCCACCCGCACGGGCTGAAACGTCCCCAGCCCCACGTGGAGAGTCAGCGGAGCGATATGCACACCGCGGGTGCGTATCCGCTCAAGAATCGCGGGGGTGAAGTGCAACCCCGCGGTGGGTGCAGCGACCGAACCGTGCTGGCGAGCAAAGACAGTCTGGTAACGCTCGCGGTCGAGCGGCTCATCTGCACGACGAATATAGGGGGGCAACGGGACATGGCCCAGCTGCTCCAACCGGGCGAAGAAATCATCGACTGGCGTGAAGCGAAGAAGACGTTCGCCGAACTCGCCGCTCCCGGCGACTGTAGCGTGAAGCAGCTGGTTGCCATCCGCGGTTGAGAACGCCAGTTCGTGTCCCAGCCTCATCCTCCGGGCAGGGCGCGTCAGTGCTCGCCAATCCCAGTCGCCGACCTGCTCGGTCAGCAGAACTTCGATTTTCCCTGCCCCTTGCCCTGGGCGCACGCCAAACAGCCGCGCTGGGATAACCCGGCTATCATTCAACACCAGCACATCGCCTTCCCGCAGCAGTTCGGGCAACTGCTGAAACCACGAGTCCCGCCATGCCCCGCTTTCCCGATCCAGGGCCAGCATGCGGCTGCTCCCCCGTTCGACGGGTGGTTGCTGCGCGATCAGCTCAGGGGGAAGCTCGAAGTCGAAGTCAGAGACCAACACAGGTTCGATTGTATGAAAGCGACAACCCGTCCTCGGGAGCGGTATCCTCAAGGGTGGAGGGCGCCATGGCAACCACGACTCATGTTCCCGTTGAGGTCTATCTCCGGTCCTCCTACGAACCTGATGCCGAGTACGTGGATGGAACGATCGAGGAACGTCCGATGGGAGAGTTTGACCATGCATCCTGGCAACTAGCGATCCTGAAGTGGTTCTTGCAACACGAGAAAGAATGGGGGATTCGTGTTTTGCCGGAGCTGGGAGTACAGGTTGCGGCCACCCGCTATCGCGTGCCTGACGTAACGGTACTCGACCGTAGCCGCCCCATCGAACAGATCGTCACCCACTCACCCATCGCTGTGTTTGAGGTTCTATCTCCCGAAGACACCCTGCAACGTCTCAAACGGAAACTGGAAGACTACCGGGCGATGGGCATCCCGGAGATTTGGGTCATCGATCCGCAGGACACTACGTTTTATCGCTATGAGAACCTGCAGCTCCAGCGAAATGAGTCCTTCTCCCACGCCGAAAAGGGCATTGTCTTCGACATGAATCAGCTCAAGAATCTGCTCTACTGAAGGGCGATGACCTCTCCCGCCAAACCACCCATCTTTCTACTGGACGCCATGTCGTTCATCTTCCGCGCCTATCACGCGATGCAGCGGCAGCGGCCCATGTCCACCCGCTCCGGCGTGCCCACCGCAGCCACGTTCGTCTTCGTCAACATGATCAACAAACTCCGCCGCGACTTTCAGCCGGAGTATTTCGCCGCTGTCTTCGACGTGAGCGGCTCTGTCTTTCGCGATGAGCGCGCACGCAGCATCGCCACGGTGCGCAAATGGAATATCAAAACGCAGACATTCGACGAACTTGACTACGGTGGCTACAAGGCAAACCGCACGGAAATGCCCCCGGATCTGGCCCAGCAACTGCCCTTCATCCGCAGGTCGCTCGAGGCATTTCGCATTCCCATCCTGCAATCCGAGGGATTTGAAGCCGACGATGTCATCGGCACCCTGGCCCGCCAAGCCGCCGAACAAGGCCACGACGTGTTCGTGGTTTCGAACGATAAAGACATGCTGCAACTCGTCACCGGCAAGGTGAAGGTGCTCAACCCGGTAAAAGACAACCTGATCCTCGATCGCGAAAAAGTGGTCGAGGTGCTCGGGGTCCCGCCGGAGCAGGTCATCGACGTGATGGCTCTGCGCGGCGATTCCATCGATAACATCCCGGGTGCTCCGGGAATCGGAGATAAGGGTTCAGTCGAACTGATCCAGCAGTTTGGCAGCGTTGAGGCGGCCCTCGATCGCGCCTCGGAAGTAAAACGCAAAACCTACCGCGAGTCGCTCGAGAACAATCGGGATACGGTCCTGCTCAGCAAAGAGTTAGTCACTATCCACTGCGAAGTACCAGTCGAGCTGGAGCTCGAGAACATGCGCACCCAGGCGCCCGATGTGAGCGCATGCCGTGCCCTGTTTAACGAACTTGAATTCACCACCATGCTCAAGGAACTGGCTCCGGAAGAGGAGACTACGCCCCTCTCCATCATCTCCGACCCCTCGGCGGAAGAGGTGAGCCGCTTTGTCGCCGCCGCTCGCACCCATGGGCTATCGATGGCTTTTGACACTTCGCTGTTAGAAGTCGCTTCAGAACAGGTTGCGGAAGAAGAAAGCGAGGCGATCGAAGAGGAAGAGCCGGAACTGAAATACATGTCGCTTGGCCTGTTCGATGGGCCGCAACCTCCGGCAGAAGAAAAAGCTGCGGCCCCGCAGACACTCAAGGTTGCCGTCTCTGCCGAAGCAGGCAGGGCACTCGTCTTTTCTCTCGATAAGGCCCTGGATAATCCTGCGGCAGAGCCCCTGCGCGCCGTGCTGGCAGATGAGCATACCGTCAAGTCGCTCCATGATCTGAAGGCCGCGCTGCGCATTCTTGGCCGGCATGGGGCGGACCACGGCCTGCGCCTGGCCGGCCCGATCGATGATCTGATGCTCTATTCGTATCTCATCAACCCGACCCACACCACGCATCCTCTCCCTGATGTCGTTGCGCGCTTTAGCGGCCGGGCGTTGCCGCCGCCGGGCGATGAGCTGCTGCCGGCATCGGCAAACGCGATTCGCAGCCTCGCGGCGCTGCTCAAGGGGGACGTGGAAACGCTCGGTGCGGGACAGGTATATCGTGACATCGACCTGCCCTTGGTTCCGGTCCTGCTGCGCATGGAACAGGCGGGCGTGCGCATCGACCGCTCCGTGCTCGCCGAAATGGGTGGGCGTCTGACCGTAGAGATGGAGCGGGTGAGCGAGCAGATCTTTGCCGGCTCCGGTCACCGCTTCAACATCAATTCGCCCAAGCAGCTGGGAGACGTGCTGTTCAACAAAATGCATCTGCCCAAGCCCATCAAGTACGGACGCGGCAAGGTAGTCTCCACGGCCGTGGATGTGCTGGAAGAGTTGGCGCAGCATAACGAGGTTCCCCGCCAGGTGCTGCAGTACCGCCAGCTGGCCAAGCTCAAGTCCAACTACATTGACTCATTGCCTTTGTTAGCCGATGGGGAAAGCCGGGTGCATACCACCTTCAACCAGGTGGGCACGGCGACCGGGCGCCTCTCGTCGACGAATCCGAATCTCCAGAACATTCCCATCAAGACGGAATTAGGACGCGAGATCCGTGCGGCTTTCATCGCGGCGCCGGGGAATGTGCTTATCTCCGCCGATTACTCCCAGATTGAGCTGCGGCTCATGGCTCACTTCAGTGAAGATCCTCTGCTGGTGAAAGCTTTTGCCCAGGGCGACGACATTCACACCCTGACCGCCTCGGAAGTCTTTGGTATTGCCCCCGAGGCGATGGACAAGCAAACACGCGACCGTGCCAAGGCGGTGAATTTCGGCATCGTCTACGGCATCTCGCCTTTTGGCTTGGCGCAGCAATTAGGCATAGAGCAGAACGTAGCCCGGCTGTACATCGAAACCTACTTCGCTCGCTACAGCGGAGTGCGCAGCTACATCGATCGCTTGCTCGAAGAGACACGCAGGGAGCAGAAGGTGCGCACGCTTTTCGGGCGCGTTCGTCCCATTCCCGACATGCAAAGCCGCAACGCCAACCTGCGCGGCTTTGCAGAACGAACCGCAGTCAATACGCCGCTGCAGGGCACGGCCGCTGATCTGATCAAGATCGCCATGATCCGCATTGATCAGAGGCTAAGCGAAGAAAACTTCCTAACCAGGATGACGCTACAGGTTCACGACGAACTGCTCTTCGATGTTCCGGAGAAGGAAGTCGAGCAAGTCAAACAACTAGTCCGCCACGAAATGGAAACCGTGATTCAGCTGAAGGTGCCGGTAGTAGTCGACTGCGGAGTAGGCCCCAACTGGCGCGACCTGAAGTAGAGCTCCAGTGCAAGATAAATCTGCGCATCCCGGAAGCTACCGGGTAGCGCTTTGTATCAGGGGGACTTTCCCTGCGGTGTGGGTTTGTACTAACAAAGAAGTATGCGCGGAGCCGATCAGAATCAGGGTTTTATGTACAGTTACGTGACGATGGAGCGTCGGATACGGGTAGATCATCCGGCTCGGAAGATTCGAGTTCTGGTGGACCGAGCGCTTGAGAGAATGGATTCAGCGCTGGATGCGATGTATGCGTCGAAAGGCCGTCCGTCGATTGCCCCGGAGCGTCTTTTACGGGCGCAGCTTTTGATGGTTCTGTACTCGATCCGATCGGAGCGTCAGTTGATGGAGCAGCTGGATTACAACTTGTTGTTCCGTTGGTTTGTGGGTCTTGAGATGGACGATGCAGTGTGGGACGTGACGGTGTTCACCAAGAACCGAGAACGTTTGATTGCAGGTCAGGCCAGCCAGCAGCTACTGGTGGCAGTGGTGGAAGAGGCGCGTGGGCAAGATTTGCTAAGCGAGGAGCACTTCACGGTAGACGCGACGCTGATCCAGGCCTGGGCTTCGGCACAGAGCTTCAAGGGCAAGAAGAACCCGCCGCCTCCTGGCTCCGGTTCGGGGAAGAAAGGGGAGTTATTGCTGCGCGACAAGGTGGAATCCAGCACCGATGCGGATGCCCGGTTGTATAAGAAGGCGTTGGCGGACAAGGCGGTGCCGAGCTATCAGGGTCACGCGTTGATGGAGAACCGTAACGGGCTGATCGTAGCGGCGGAGGCCAGCCGGTCCTCCAATGCTGCCGAACGCGAAGTAGGGCTGAAGATGCTGGACGGTGTGATCGGATCCAAGTGGAAACGGCTGGGCAAGAAGGTCACCCTCGGCGGCGATGCGTTGTATCAGGAAAAGCAGTTCCTGCAGGGACTGCGCGAGCGCAAGGTGGCTCCGCATATCCACGAATACATCAAGGGCAATCTGGACATGAACTGCCTGACGAAGAGAGAACGAAACGACAAACGGCGTGCCATCAGTCACAAGAAACGCAAACTGATCGAACCAGTCTTTGGGTGGAGTAAATCCGATCGGCCACTGGGGCAGGTCAAGCTGCGTGGCCTGACGCGTGTGGACTGGTTCTACCGGCTCACCATGGTCGCCTACAATCTGACCCGGATGTGCCGGCTCGTCCCGCTTCACACCACGGCCATCTAAGCCAGACGTGTGTCTGGATCCCGGCAAAGCCGCAGAAGAGAGTCGTAAAAACTCAATAGAAACGCACCCAATATCCTCCGCAGAAACTAAAAATAAACCACAGAGGCCCTAAAACAGGCACAACCCGGAGTTTTTCCGCAGCCTCTTTAGTCGGGCCCTGATACAAAGCCCAAACAAAACAGACGGACCTACACTTGCCTACTGCGCCGGCGGAGCCGCTTTACCACTCAAGCTAGGCGGCGCCTCATGAATATGGTGGATCACAATCGTGTCGCCCTTGAACTCCACCTTGTCATAATCCCGTCCCGTGCTATCCACGTAACAGCCACAGTCTGTATTCGCATGATGAGCCAACTCCACCCCCTGGGTCGCACCCATCAGGGCCGCTTTGGCCTGCACCAGCTTGGCCTGTGCATCGGCCACAGCCTGGTTGGCGTCTGCCAGCGCTTTTATCTCAGCGGAAGTAAGCTTCTCCGTCCGTACCGGAGCCGTGGTTGTATCGGGCGCAGGGGCTGCGGACAGACCCGGATCTTGCGGCTGCATGAGGGCGAGTAGAAGGATAGCGCTAAGCATAACTGTCTCCTTCCTTCATGATACCCATCTAAACCCCGATTTCCACCCGGATAGCCTGGGCGATACGATCCGCATGCACCCGCATTTGCTGCTCCGATTCGGCCTCAATCATTACCCTCGCCAGGGCCTCGGTGCCGGAATAGCGCACCACCACCCGGCCATTGCCATGCAAATCCGTTTCCGCCTGGTGAATGCTCTCGACCACTGCCGGAATCTGCTCCAGCGGCCTCTTTTCGCGCACCTTTACATTCACGATGACCTGGGGGAAAACCCGCAGATCGCTCAACAACTCGTGCAGAGGCTTGCCGGAGCGCGCCAGCAGATCAAGCAACACCAATGCCGTCAGCAGTCCATCCCCCGTAGTGCTGCGCCGGGGAAACAGAATATGGCCCGATTGTTCCCCGCCCAGACTGGCCTGGTGCTTCTGCATCATCTCCAACACATACTTATCGCCCACCGGAGCGCGGAACATGCGGATGCCGCTGGAGCGCAGCGCGGCTTCCAGGCCCATGTTGGACATGGTGGTCGCCACCACCAGGTCGCCCGCCAGCTCAGCCTTGGCCTTCATGTCTCGGGCCGCCACTAGCATCACCCCATCCCCATTCACCACCCGGCCGTGGGCATCGGCAAACAGAGCCCGGTCAGCATCGCCGTCAAAGGTGATCCCCAGGTCCGCACCCAGGGCCTTAGTCTCCCCGGCCACGACGTCAGGATGTAACGCACCGCAGTTTTCGTTGATGTTGCGCCCGTTCGGAGTCACGTGCGTGAGATGAATCTCCCCCCCAAGCGAGGGAAAAAGCTCGGCCGCAATGACTGCCGCCGCCCCGTTGGCGCAATCAATCACAATCTTTTTGCCGTTCAGGTTCAGCCCGGGAACAACGCCACGCAGAAACGCCTCGTACTCCTGACGGAATTCCTTGCCTGCCGCGGGCGCTTTCAGGATTTCGAGATCACCGGAGGGAGCATCCTTGATACGGCGAAAAATCTCTCCCTCGATCGCCAACTCGGTCGTGTCCGGCAGCTTGTAGCCATCGCCGCCAAATATCTTGATCCCGTTGTCCTGCCAGGGATTGTGCGAAGCGGAAATGACGATGCCGGCTGCAAACTGATGCTTACGCGTCAGGAAAGCGACACCGGGCGTAGTGATAACCCCGGCGTTCAGTACCTCGGCGCCTCCGCTCTGCAATCCCGCGGCAATCACGGCTGAAATCCAGGGACTGGATTCGCGCGTATCTGACCCCAGCAGAACCCAGGGTGCCGGGTGGCCTTTCTTGAGAGTGGATGCCAGGGCGAGCCCGGTGGCGAAAATGGTGGGCGGGTCAAGGGGCGTTTCCCCGGCGACCGCACGAATACCGTCTGTTCCAAAAAGTTTTCTCATGAGTTGGTTGGGGGCAACTTCCTTTCGAGCACCCGGCTGGTGAGCGTGCTTTGCGCAAATCGTGTGGTGATCAGGCCGCCGTCAGCCGCGGCCGCGGCATCCCGGATCAATACCCCTGCTTCGTCGAAAACCAGGGCATAGCCTCGATTCAACACCGCCAGGGGAGAAACAGCCTGTAATAGCCCTTCCGCACGCGCGTGCCGTGCTCTCCTTCGCAACAGCAGTTCCTGTTCCGCGCGGACAATGCGCCCATCCAGCATCTCCAGCCGCTCGCGCACCACGCGCAAACGGTGGCTTACATCCTGACGCAGCAATCTGGCCTCCAGTTTCTGCAACCTTTCGGTCATCTGCCGGCTTTGCCGGTGCCAGGCCGCGTCCAACTGGTACTGCAGCTCATCGATCCGTTGCTGGCGCCGCGCCAAGGCATTGCGCATCCGGGCAAACGCCGCGGGAGCGGAGAGCCGGGCGAAGCGCTCCTGGGCACGCATCAGCAGGTAGCGGCAGGCGTGGTTCAGGCGGCGGTGCAGCTGTTCCAGCCGTTCCTCCACCTTATGCTGCGCCTCGGTGAGCAGTTCCGCCGCAGCGGAGGGTGTCGGCGCACGCAGGTCGGCAACAAAATCGGCGATGGTGAAGTCGGTTTCGTGGCCGACGGCCGAGACCACTGGCAATTCAGATTTGGCAATCGCACGTGCCAGCAGCTCGCTATTGAACGGAGCCAAATCTTCGAGCGATCCGCCGCCGCGGGCCAGCACGATCACGTCTACGGTGCGCGCCTGGTTGAAAAATGCAATGCCCGCCGCAATTTCCAGGGCAGCGCTCTCACCCTGCACCGCGGTAGGGTAGAGCAGCACGTGCAGCGCCCCATGCCTGCGCCCGGCCACATTCAGGAAGTCTCGAATGACCGCCCCCGTGGGGGAAGTGACAATCCCGATGCAGCGCGGGAAGGTGGGCAGAGGCTGCTTGCGATCCGCCGCAAAAAGCCCTTCCTTCTGCAACCTGGCTTTCAATTGCTCAAAGGCGATCTGCAGCGAACCTGCGCCGACCGGTTCCACGAACTCGGCCACCAGTTGCATCTGGCCGCGCTGCTCGTACACCGAGACCCGCCCGCGCACCAGAATTTGTAGCCCATCTTCCGGCCGGAAGCGCAATAGCATCGCCTGGCGCCGGAAAAGCACCACCGGAAGCTGCGCCTCGCCATCCTTCAACGTGAAGTACATGTGACCGGAGGGAGCCGGGCGGTAGTTCGAGATCTCACCCTCCACCCACACGTCGGCGTACTCCCGCTCGATGTGGTTCCGCACCTCGCCCACCAGCTGGCCCACCCGCCACACCCGCCGGAGGCCGGCAGGTGCTTCCGCAGCCGCGTCGGGAAAGACCAGTCCAAGCTGGCTCCGTGATTCTTCGGGATTGGGCAAGAGGCCTCTCAGCAAACGAATTCGATATTACCGCCGAAAGCGGGAGAGCAAAAAGAACACCAGGGAGAGCAGGACACTGAGCAGAATCGAAGTGCCCAGGGGGACGTACACGGAGAAGTTCTTCCCCCGGTATGAGATGTCTCCAGGAAGCTTGCCCAGCGGGATGCCGGTTCGCCCCAGCAGCAGGAGTAAGCCGCCGCCTACCAGCAGCAGCAATCCTAAACCGATGAGCAGCCGGCCCAAGTCATTCATGCTCTCATTCTAATTTCAACCCGAACCGAGAGGTCCGCGGTCGATCAGATGGGTCAGCTCCGCCAGCAGGACCTGCAAGCGTTCGATCTCTACCTTGCCCGGCTTTGCGGATTGGCCAAAGAGCACCTCTGCCTCCCGGGCGAGGTCAGTACCCCGGGGTAAGCCGAAGGTGCCCAGCACTCCCGCCAGCTTATGGGCAGAGTCTATCGCGCTCAACTGGGTGGCCTCGTCCAAACGGTTGTGGGCCAGCAGGTCGCCTGCGGTGCGCAGCAGAGCAGCCCGCTCCACCACCGTGTGCCGGCTGCGATCCCAAAGAGCGGAGATCATGCTTTGCAGCTTTTGATCCTGGCTCTGACCGTTCTCATCGGGGGAAATGCTGTTTTTGTGGGTCAAGGGATCATCCTTCTTTCCAGCCTAATGCGGCAGAGATCTGCCGCGCCAGAGTGAGAGGGTCAAAGGGCTTGAAAAGCGTCGCGGCCACTCCCATTTCGGCAAATTTACGCTGATCCGGGCCCTGTACTTTGGCCGTCAACAGCAGCACCGGAATGTGTGAGGTGCTTCCGTTGGCCTTGAGTTTGAGCAGCGTAGTGGGGCCGTCCATCTCCGGCATCATGACATCCAGCAGAATGGCGTCCGGCTGCTCGGAACTGGCGCGTTCGATCCCCTGCTTGCCGGAACTGGCAAGCACAACGTCCCATCCCGCGACCGTCTCCAGGCTCATGGCCGCAACCTGCCGTATGTCGTCTTCGTCGTCAATGATCAAAATGCGATGTGTCATAAGAAATATGAAGGTGTGCCGGCAATCCTCAATGATTGGGAGAAGGGCTTCCGTCCCATCCCAGCGGTACTTCGCTCGATCCCTGCGGCACCCGCAGCATCGAGAGCACCAAGGTCTCGACATCTTGCGGCTGGACGCGCGCCTTGGTCAGGAACTCAGTAGGTCCTAGCCGCAGCTTGTTGCGCTCCCCCTCGCTCAAGTCCTGGGCGGAGTAGATCACCAGCGGAAGTTGTTTCATGTCTTGTTGCTGACGCAGCCAATCTACCAGTCCAAACCCATCTCCGTCGGGCAGAGCAATATCCAGAATCAGCAAGTCCGGTGGCGACGAAACGCACAGCTCCATCGCTTTGCGCTGCGTGGAGGCGTGATGAACCTGAATGCCCGCCCGCTCGAAAGTAGCCAGGATGACCTTAGCCAAATCGGCATCATCCTCTACCAGTAACACACGGGAGGGCTGCCGTTCTACCTGCAGCACCCGGGAGAGCGCGGATAACATCGAGTCCGTATCCAGCGGCTGTTCCAGCCAGGCGTCGGCTGTCTTCTCTACTTCAGGATCGTTGAGCGCGCCAAAGGCGCTCAAAACCACCACCGGGATGGCTGCGGTGCGCACATCGTCGCGCAACAGGTGCAACGTCTCCCAGCCGTGCAGGCTGGGAAGGCTCATATCCAGCAGGATGGCTTGAATCTGGGTTTGCCGGGCTATGCCGACCGCCTCGTCGCCACTGGCGGCTTCCAGCACCGAATAGCCATTTTGCCGCAGGCTCTCGGCCAGTGTACCCCGCGTCTCCGGGTTCTCGTCGCAGACCAGGACCGCGGTGGCGTTAACCATTGAGGAAGCAGAGTCGCCCCCCAGGCGGGACGGATCCGCATCCCGGGTAACTGAGGGCAGGAACATGCGGAAAGTAGAGCCCCGATCCGCATTGCGCTCTGCCCAGATGCGGCCGCCGTGCTGCATGACGATGGTGCGGCAGATTGCGAGCCCCAGTCCGGTTCCGCCCTTTTGCCGGGCGTCTGAGGCATCGACTTGCTGAAAACGGTCGAAGATAGACTCCAGCTTGTCCTTGGGAATACCGCGGCCGTTGTCGCGTACGCTGACGGTGACTCCGTCCAGCAGCCGTTCCAGCGAAACCGTGACCTGCGATCCCGCCGGAGAGAACTTGATGGCGTTGCTCAGCAGGTTGGTCATTACCTGCTGCAGCCGGTCGGGATCCACTTCCACCTGTGCCGGTCCCGCCTCCAGCAACAACTGCACCTTGGCTGCTTCGGCCATCGGCGTCATGGCATCGATCGCCTGCCGCGCCAGTTCTTCCAGGTCACAATTGCGATAGGTGAGCGGTGCACGTCCCGACTGCATGCGCTCCAGGTCGAGGATGTCGTTGATCAGCCGGACCAGCCGGTCGGAATTGTTGACCGCGATCCGCAGCAGGTTCGAAGCCTTCTCCCCCATCTCCCCCAGCAGGCCGGTGGATAGCAATCCCAATGACCCGCGGATCGAGGTGAGGGGGGTCCTCAGCTCATGGCTTACGGTGGAGACGAACTCGTCTTTCATCCGATCGAGAGCATAGCGCTGGCTGATGTCGCGGAAGCTGAGCACGCTGCCCACCGCGATGTTGTGCTCCACCATCGGGGTTACCGAGAATTCGACCGGGAACGAGGCTCCATTTCTGCGGTAAAACACGTCCTGCCCACTCGTACCCTCACGCACCATGAAGGCGCGCCCGGTGCGGCATTGATCGGAACACTTTTCCCGCCCTTTGCGCTCTTCATGCACCACCGAGTGCACCGTGCGGCCGATCAGATCGAAGGCGTGGGCACCGAGCATGCTTGCCGCCGCCGGGTTCACAAAAACGATGCGGCCGCCGGAGTCAGTGCCGAAGATGCCGTCGGCCACCGAGTTCAGGATCGACTCCTTCTGCCGGTTCAGCTCTTCGAGGCGGCTCTCCTGCGCCGAGCGCGCCATAAACTGGCCTATCGAAGCGCAAACCGTTTCCACGGTGGCCATCATCTCCGTATCTTCTCGCTGCTTCTGCCGGCTGAAGAACTCCACCACCGCGATCACCTGGTTGCCGACCCGGACGGGAACACCCCAACCGGTGACCAGCCCATCCGTTTTGGCCGAGGTGGCGCGTAGAAAATTGGTATCTTCGCCCAGGTCTTCGATCCAGCACGGGCTTTCGGCTGCCCAGATCTGGCCCGGCAAATCTTTGCCCTTCTGCAGCACCCGTCCGATGCTATCGCGGTGAAACTCAATGCAAGCGCGATCCGGCGCATACCAGCCGGCCAGGTAGCGGCAGTGATGGTCACTGCTGACAAACCAGAGCCCCGCCATGTCGAAGCCCAGGTTGGTTCCCAGCGACTCCAGCATTGCTGGTAGCGCCTCGTCAGAGGTCGTGGATTCGCCCACCACCTGGCTGACCGCCAGCTGCATCGCCAGTCTCCGTTCGCGCTGGTACTGCTGGGTGACGTCGCGGAAGATGCAGCGCACCGATACCGGCTCACCGCGGTCCTGGCGGCAGCTCAGGCTGGCCTCCAGTTCGCGAACCATCCCGTTCGAATCCTGCACCCGCAAATTGGCGCGATCGATGCGCTTGCCGCGCAGTGCCCGGTCGAACAGGCTGGCCGCATTGGCCTGCATTTCCGGCGGAAACGCAGCCTCGAAGTTGATCAGGCTTTCAAACGCAGCCGCGCTCTTGCCAAAGCACGTTTGCCACGCCGGGTTCACGTACAGGTACTTGGCTCGCGGGCTCAGGGTAGCAATCATTTCCTGCGAGTTATCGAACAGGTCGCGGTAGCGTTCTTCGCTCTCGCGTAATGCATGCTCGGCACGCTTGGTCGCGGTAAGGTCCGTGGCGATAGCCAGCAATCCAGTCAACGCACCTTCCGCATTCCTCACCGCGGAGAGATACACCATGGCGGGAAAGGTGGTCGCATCCTTGCGCCGGCAAAGGATCTCGAACCCTCGCACCCGGCTTACCGGGAAGCTGGTGACGTACTGGACGTAATGCTTCAGTTCCGCTGAGACGCTGTCCAGGTCGATAACCGGCGAGCGGTCGAGGCGCGAAACCAGTAGCTGGCCTACCCGCTCCAATTCGCCTTCGGGAAAGAGATCATGGGCATTCAGCTGGCCCAGCACCTCATGAAAGCGGTAGCCCAGCATCCGTTCGGCGGCGGGATTGAAAATAAGCAGGTTGCCCTGGAGGTCGGTGGCCAGAATCATCGGGCCGGCGGAGTCCAGAATGCTTCGCTGTAATTGGGCTACCTGTTGCACTTGCCATTCCGCTTCATCCTGGCGGCCGGCATTGAGGAAGGTGTGTACGCAGAGAGCGATCAGCAGTACCTGGGCACAGGCCCACGCGATGACTGCAGCAGAGAAGGTGCCGCCGCGACCCAGCAGCAGTACCAGCCCGCCATAAGCAGAGAGCAGCAGAGCGACCGCGAAAAATATGGTGGAAGGCAGCCTATCCCGAAGCCAGGTCACTCGTACTCGATTGATGCGGGTCTCATTAACGAGCTCTCGCCAAGTCAGGTGTCCCAACCAAAAAGAGACAAAACCGGCCCATGCTACACGTTAACTGTCCGGAGTATAGGCGTCTGGTTCTGGCCTAGACAGTGACTAACCGGAGTCCACGGTTGCACGAAGAAAGAGCGCACGCATCTCCAACGGGTCGGATCGGGGGAAAACCGCAATCGAATGAGCAGCGCGTTCCGTAGTGTGAGATCCCCGACGCGCTGGCTCCTAATTCCTAGGGCCATCCACAACTACCGTGTCTCCACCGCCATCTCCGGCCAGGACTTCTTTGGAAAGACTAACCGCGACGGAACGGAACTACGTTGACCCGGCTCTCAACGAATCTGTCCGTCAGGGCCGACATCCGGCCGAGCGACCAGAATCCGAGGAAAAGCAATGCATAAGTGAACCCGGCAACACTAAGAAGCAGAGACAAGATAGAACCCCCAAATATTCAATTCACAGCCATTGGGGGATGCCTCGAAGTATAACCATCCTTGGCAGCGAAACTATAGAAAAAGAAAGAGTTTGCCTTGCCACTTTAGTACTACCATGTATGACCCTGCGCATGAGTGTCCGCCTTTAGGCCGTGACCGGTTCCAGCAGACGCGACCAGCGGCGTTGTGTGCGCTGCGCATGTGCTTTCTTATGATAGGCATAGCCCGTGATCATGGGCAACGCCAGGGTGGCCTCACTGTACACCATCTGTTCGAAGGTGGTGTCGACCTTGCCCCAGGAACTTGCTTCCTTGAGCGTGCTGGAGGAGAGCGCTCCGTCGCGCACATCGGCGACCGTGATCTGGATTGCGTATTTGTGCATCGGCGCATCCAGGCCGAGAATCTCGGCCGCGACCACGATGTCCTGGGCAAAGTTCTTGGGGACTCCGCCGCCAATCATCAGCAGGCCGGTAGTCGGGTTGGCGATCTTCAACTGCGTCAGCTCGTAAAAGTCCTTCACCGAGTCGATGGAGACTTTGGGCTTGTCGCCCCGGCCGTGCTGGTGCGCCACCAGGCCAAACCCGGCTGAGCAGTCGCTGAACGCGGGCACGAAAATCGGCAAATCCATCTGGTAGGCGGAGAAGATGATGCTGTCGACCCCTCCCTTTTCGGGAGTCTTGCCCTGCCTTTCCAGGTACGCGCCCATCTCGCGGATAAATTCACGCGAGCTGTAGGGGCGGGGGGCCAGCGAGTCGGCAATCACCTTGCAGGTGTCGTCGCACAGCCGCAGCTCTTCTTCGTCGATCAGCGTGTCGTAGATGCGATCGATCATCAACTCGCGCAGGGTCGCGTCTTCCGTGCCTTGGCGGTAGAGGTCGTCGGCGATCCAGTGTTTGTATCCGAGCGCTTCAAAGAAATCCTGGTCCACGATGTTGGCGCCGGTCGAGACCACGGCGTCGACCATGTTGTTGCGGATCAGATCGACAAAGATCTGTTTCAACCCGGCGCTGATCAGCGATCCGGCCA
Organism: Acidobacteriaceae bacterium; assembly: GCA_049693715.1. Lineage (GTDB taxonomy): Bacteria > Acidobacteriota > Terriglobia > Terriglobales > Acidobacteriaceae > PALSA-350. The sequence continues at coordinate 44,573 of JBAVQC010000013.1, forward strand.
GGCAGAGAATCACGCCGCAATCCTGGTCATGCAGCATGCGTTCGTAAATGGATGCCGCCCGGGCAAGGTCACGGGAACTGTAGGCCATGGAGTGCATGGCATCCACCATCGGAACCACGTTGTGCTGCTTGATGTCGATGTGCTGGATCGGGGAAGTCAGGAGCTCTTTTTTTGTAGGCATAGCCTCTCAAGGATAGCAAAGTGAGACGTCTGCGCTTGTTAAATTCCGCGAGAAATGACGGGCAGCAAAGCCACCAGCAGGCTGGTTAGTTGCGCCTGTACGCGTGCTCCCGTCTCCATCACCTCCTGGTGATTGATCGGCTGATCGAGGATGCCCGCCGCCATGTTGGTGACGCAGGAAATGCCGAGTACCTCGATGCCCATATGCCGGGCAACAATCACCTCCTGCACCGTAGACATGCCGACCAGGTCGGCGCCCCACCCGCGGAAGGCGCGGATCTCCGCCGGTGTTTCGAAGCTGGGCCCGGAAAGGCTCAGGTAGACTCCCTCTTCGAGCTCGGCTGCGGCGTGGGCCAGGAGGCGCAGCCGTTTTGAATACGCGTCTGTCATGTCAAAGAAGCGCGGTCCGAGGCGTTCGTCGTTTCCGCCTGAGACCGGATTGCGGCCGCTGAAGTTGATGTGATCGGAGATCAAAACCAGCTGGCCCTGCCTGAGATCGAGACGGATACCGCCGGCAGCATTGGTGACGATCAGGGTTTTGATGCCCAGGCGCCCCAGGACGCGAATGGGAAACGTAACTTCTTCCGGCCCATATCCCTCGTAAGCATGGACGCGGCCCTGCATCACGGCGACCGGCGTGCCGGCGACGCTGCCAACCAGCAAGCGTCCGCTGTGGCCCTCCACCGTGGGTCGCGGAAAGTGTGGAATCTCCCCATAGGCAATCGCGACCGGACGCTCAACACTCTCCGCAAACGATCCCAGACCGGAGCCAAGAACCACCGCCACCTGCGGGCTGATCCCGATGCGCCCGCGGATAAAAGCAGCCGCTCCCTCCGCCCTCTCAAAAATCCCCTGTGCCACTTCGTCTCCCTTGAACTCCGAACCCCTCAATCAGAGCCTCTGGTCCTGGACGCTCTATGGTCCAACCAAGCTCTATGGTCCTGGACGGCACCCGTCCAGGGAAGAGGGCTTCGTTCTTTTGTCCAACGGCTCTTATCGCAGCAAAACACTGACAATCGCAGCCGACATCAAATTCGCCATAGTCCCCGCCAGCATAGCCCGCAATCCCAGCCGCGCCAGGTCGTTGCGCCGATTCGGCGCCAACGCACCGATCCCGCCAATCTGCATCCCAATAGAACTCAGGTTGGCAAACCCGCACAGAGCAAACGTCGCAATCGTAAACGACCGAAAATCGAGCGACGACTTCTGCGCCCCCAACAGCGCGTACGCCACCAATTCGTTGGTCACCGTGCGCGTCCCCAAAAGATTGCCGACCTGGTGCGCACTGTGCCACGGAATCCCGATAAGCCATGCAACCGGAGCGAAGACGAAACCCAGGATCGAGTTCAGGCTCTCCGGAAAAGGAATGTGATGCCCGCCCAGGAAGTTATGAAGGCCTCCGAGTATGCCATTAAGCAGCCCAATCAGCGCCAGGAACGAGATCAGCATAATGCCCACATTGAAAGCCAACCGGCCGCCATCAATGGTTCCGCGCGCAATCGCGCCCAGCAGATTCTCCTCCCGATGCTCTTCGTTGATTGGCATCGTAACCCGGCCCATGGTGGCAGGGGTTTGCGTCTCCGGAACCAGCATTTTAGCTATCAGCACTGTTCCCGGAGCGGTCATGATCACCGCCGCCAGCAGATGTTTAGCCTCAATCCCGTACAGGATGTAGGCCGCCATAATCCCGCCGGAAACGTGCGCCATGCCGCTGGTCATGATGGTCATCAGTTCCGACCGGGTGGCTCCCGGCAAAAACGGCCGAATACTGAGTGGGGCCTCCGTCTGCCCCATGAAGATACTGGCCGCCACGTTCAGCGACTCAGCGCCGCTGATCCGCATGGTCAGCTGCATCAGCCGAGCCATGCCTTTGATCACAATCTGCATGATTCCCAGGTGATACAGCACGGCAAAAAAAGCGGAGATAAAGATGATGGTCGGCAGAACCTGAAAAGCGATGATGAGCCCATAGGACGAGTGCTGCTTGCCCAGCTCGCCGAAGACGAATCCGGAGCCCACAAATGCATAGGCGAGCATACGGTTCACCGCGTCTCCAGCGGCGGCCAAGGCCCGCTCGCCGGCGTCAAACCGCAGCACCAGCAGGGCAAAAATCCATTGCAGCCCCAGTCCCCAGGCTGCGGTTCGCCAGCGAATGGCTTTCCGGTTCGTCGAAAGCAGCCAAGCCAGCGCTAGGATTGCCACTAGCCCGAGCAATCCGGTAAATCGTCCCAAGCTTGGCTCCTTACCTCACGAATTTGAAGCGATGGGGAAAAACTTCTTCGAAGCACCTGGTGGCATTGTCCACTGAGCCTAATGGCACTTGCCCATCGACGCAACAGGAGGATCTTTCCCACATTTCCGGCCCATGAAACCTCGGTGCAACCCAATCTTTCCTAACAGCTATCCTTGAAGAAGCACCTTATGGCGGGAAAGAAGCCAACTCGACCACCAGCCAACGATGCACTGGCTCTTTTCCACCCAGTCACGGCAGACTGGTTTCGAGCCGTCTTCGAAAAGCCCACCTCCCCGCAGAGACTGGGCTGGCCCGCCATCGCCCGCGGTGAAAGTACCCTGATCCTCGCCCCCACGGGTACCGGCAAAACGCTGACAGCCTTTCTTTGGTGCCTTGATCGCCTCATGTTGCGCCGCCCCCCTGACGAGACCGAAGGCTGCCGGGTCATTTACCTCAGTCCCCTGAAAGCCCTGGCAGTCGATGTAGAACGCAATCTGCGCTCTCCCTTGGCCGGCATCGCGAACATGGCCCTGCAAGCCGGAGTCCCATTCCATCCGCCGGAAATAAGTATCCGTACCGGTGACACATCGCAAAAGGAACGAAGCAAGTTCCGTCGCCACCCGGCCGAGATCCTCATTACCACCCCGGAGTCGCTGTATCTACTGCTGACCTCAGACGCCGCAGCCAGCCTGCGCCGCGTCGATACAGTCATCATCGATGAAATCCACGCCGTGGTGCCCACCAAGCGCGGCGCCCACCTGGCCCTTTCGTTGGAACGGCTCGAAGCCATCACCGAAGGCCGGGTGCAGCGAATCGGTCTCTCCGCCACCCAACGACCATTGGAAGAGGTAGCGCATTTCCTCGGCGGCTCGTCGTCTCCCGCGGAGACAACCGAAAGCGATAGTCCGGAAGCCGCCGAACACTCTCCGCTGGTAGCGTACCGTCCCGTCACCATCGTCGATGCCAGCGAACCCAAGCGGCTCGATCTGCGCATTGAAGTACCAGTCGAGGACATGGCCCGCATGGGCCAAAAAGAAGACCTGCCCAGCGGAGCTGCCTCTCAGGGGCCCAAGCGGACCTCCATCTGGACCGCCATCCACCCCCGCCTGGTCGACATCATCCGCGAGCGCCACTCCACCATCATCTTCGTCAACAGCCGGCGCATTGCCGAAAGGCTCGCCGGCTCGATCAACGAATTGGCGGGCGAACAACTGGCTCGCGCTCACCACGGCTCAATCGCCGCCGCGCAGCGCTCCGAGATTGAAGAACAGTTGAAAGCCGGGCGTCTGCGCGCGCTGGTGGCGACCTCTTCGCTCGAACTGGGCATCGACATGGGCGCGGTCGACCTGGTGATACAGATCGAGGCTCCGCCGTCTGTAGCCAGCGCCATGCAACGCATCGGCCGGGCTGGACACCACGTGGGCGCAGCCAGTGAAGGAGTGATTTTCCCCAAGTATCGCGCCGATCTCGTAGCCTGTGCCGCGGTCACCCGCGCCATGCACGAAAACCTGGTGGAATCCACTCGCTTTCTGCGCAACCCGCTGGACGTGCTGGCGCAGCAAATCGTCGCTATCGTGGCCCAACCTCCCGCACTGGCTGCGTCCCCGCTTGCCGAGCGTGAAATCTCTGTCGAAGAAGTCTTCCGCCTGGTTCGCGCCGCCGCACCCTTCAGCAGTCTCACCCGAACCGCTTTCACCGGCGTGCTCGATCTGCTCGCCGGCCGCTACCCCTCTGACGAGTTCGCCGATCTGCGGCCGCGCATCACGTGGGATCGCACCCGCGACACCCTGACGCCCCGTGAGGGAGTCAAGATGCTCGCCATCCTGAACGGGGGCACCATTCCCGACCGAGGCCTCTACGGTGTATTCCTCGCCGGAGCAGAAGGCAAACCCGTCCGCGTGGGGGAACTGGATGAGGAGATGGTGTTCGAAAGCCGGACCGGCGACACCTTTGTTCTGGGCGCGTCGACCTGGCGCATCGAGGAGATTACCCACGATCGGGTGCTCGTATCTCCGGCGCCGGGTCAGCCAGGCAAGATGCCGTTCTGGCATGGAGACAACGCCGGCCGCCCGCTCGAGTTCGGCCGCCGCATCGGCCAACTGGTGCGCGAGCTGCGCGACATGCCGCGCAACGCCGCACTGAGCCGCTTAATCCGCGAGCACGACCTGGACACGATGGCGGCGGAAAATCTCATTCGTTTTCTGGCCGACCAGGAAATTGCTACCACGGTGGTGCCCGATGACCGCACCATCGTCATCGAACGCACGCGCGACGAAATGGGTGATTGGCGGGTCTGCGTGCTGACCCCGTTTGGCAGCCGCATCCACGCGCCCTGGGCCATGGCGATCACCGGCCGTATCCGTGCCAGTGGCGGTGCGGATGTAGAAGCCATGTGGGGCGACGATGGTTTCGTTTTGCGCTTTCCCGACAGCGATGCCCCGCCAGACTCCGAATTGGTCCTGATCGAAGCCGAAGAAGCCACTGACCTGGTGCTTCGCCAGCTCAGCGGCACCGCGTTGTTCGCGGCAAAATTTCGCGAAAGTGCAGCCCGGGCCCTGCTGTTACCCCGCAGGCGTGCGCAGGGACGCGCCCCCTTGTGGCAGCAACGTAAGCGAGCCTATGACCTGCTCTCCGTCGCCTCCCGCTACCCTTCATTTCCCATTCTCCTCGAGACCTATCGTGAGTGCATGCGCGACGTTTTCGACATGCCGGCCTTGCTCGAGACGCTCCGCGCCATCCGCCAGCGTAACGTGCGCGTGCATGTCGCCGACACTCGCACCCCTTCCCCGTTTGCTTCGTCATTGCTCTTCAGCTACGTAGCCAATTACATCTATGACGGCGATGCGCCGCTGGCCGAACGCCGCGCCCAGGCTCTATCCATCGATCAGGAGCAGTTACGCGACCTGCTGGGCGATGCCGACCTGCGCGAGCTGCTGGATGCCGATGCCATCCACGAAGTCGAAGAGCAGCTCCAGGGCCTGCTCGAAACCCAGCGCATTCGCACCGCGGACGGCATTCACGATCTGCTGCTGCGCATCGGTGATCTTTCGCGCGAGGAACTGCTGCGCCGGCTTGCCGATCCCGGCCTCATCAACGAAGTAGACAGGCTGCTTCGAGGGCGCCGTCTCCTGGAGATCAGGATTGCGGGAGACAAGCGATTGATCGCCGTGGAGGATGCGGCACGCTATCGTGATGCCCTGGGCATCCCCCTTCCTCCGGGGATCGCGGCCTCGCTGCTGCAGCCGGGCGAGGCGCCCGTACTCGAGCTGCTTCGCCGCTTCGCTCGAACCCACGGGCCCTTCACTCTGCGCGAAGTTACCAGGCACTTTCCGCTGGAGACCCGGCAGGTCGAAAGCGTGTTGAATGCGTTGCTGTTGGACGGCCGCATCGTGGAAGGAGGATTCCGCCCCGGAGGCGTCTACCGCGAGTGGTGCGATGTCGAAGTATTGCGCCAGATCCGCCGCAAATCGCTCGCCCGTCTCCGCCGCGAAGTGGAGCCCATCGAGCAACAGGCACTGGAGCGGCTGTCGACTCACTGGCAGGGTGTGCTGCAGCGCAGGCGTGGTCTCGATGCATTGCTGGACACTATCGAGCATCTGCAGGGCGCGCCACTCGCGGCCTCCCTGGTGGAGACCTCAATCCTCCCTGCCCGTTTGGCAAATTATTCGCCGGGAAGCCTGGATACCTTGATTGCCGCCGGCGAGGTAGCCTGGGTCGGGCTCGACTCCCTGGGCGAGCACGATGGGCGCATCGCCCTGTTCCTGTCCGATAAACTCAGGCTCCTGCTGCCCTCGCCTGCTGAGCCGCTGCCGGAAAACCCGTTGAGCCCGCGTGAGCTCGCCCTCATGGAGCAACTGGCTCGCACCGGCGCCGCCTTCTTTACTCAACTGCACGAAGCAGTCGGCGGAGGATACCCGGGCGAAACCCTTGATGCCCTATGGAGCCTGGTGTGGCGCGGCCTGGTGACCAATGACACCTTTCACGTCTTACGAGCTTATGTCGCCCGTCCCGCTGCCTCGCGCCAACCGAAGCGGCAGCACAATCTGCCCTCCTTCCGCTCCCGGCGAACCACACCGCCCAGCGCCCAGGGCCGCTGGAGCCTTGTTCCCGCATCACTCGCCTCACCCACGGAGTGGAGTCACGCGTTTGCCAACCAGTTGCTCCATCGCTATGGCGTGCTGACCCGGGAGTCGGCTGCGGCGGAAAACCTCCCCGGGGGATTCAGCGCCATTTACGACGTGCTCAAGGCGCTCGAAGAAAGCGGCCGCATACGCCGCGGCTATTTCGTGGCCGGTCTGGGCGCGACCCAGTTTGCCTTGCCCGCGGCCGTCGATCTGCTGCGCTCGCTGCGCACAGGGCCGCCGCTTGAAAAACCCGAAATGGTAACTCTCGCGGCTACCGATCCCGCCAATCTATATGGCTCCGTGCTGCGCTGGCCGGCGGGTGAAGAGGAGGAGGGCCCCCGCATGTTCACTCGCAGTGTGGGTGCCAGCGTAATACTGCGAAACGGGGAACTGATCGCGTATCTGCGGCGCAGCAATCCGAATCTGCAGATCTTCCTGCCCGCGGAAGAGCCGGACCGCTCCATGACCGCGCGCGACCTGAGTCAATTCCTCGCCACCCTGGCCCAACAGGATATGGAGCGCCGCGAAGACCAGCGGGGTGGCATGCTGATTTCCGCCATCAATAGTCAGCCCGCGGCGCAGCATTTCCTCTCCTCCTTCCTGCAGGATGCCGGTTTCCACGTGGCGCCGCTTGGTCTCAATTACAGGCGTGCCTTGCTGGCAGTCGCTACTACCAATGCCTGAAGGCGATACCATCTTTCGCTCGGCCCGCGCTCTGCACCAGGCGCTTGCCGGCCAATCGATCAATCTTTTCGAGACCGCGTATGCCCGCTGGCCAGTGTGAACGACCAGAGCCCGCCTAATGAGGCTGCGACGGGTCCGCCTGCGGTTGCTTGTTATCGTCGCCACCCTTTCCAAACAGCTTGGCGAAAAACCCTCTTTTCTTCTTTTTCTGCTCGTCCGGAGGAGGCGGGGCAGGTCCCGGCTGGGCCGTTGCGGCAGCCGCCTGCGCGCCTGTGGGCTGTGCGGGCAAGGCCTGCAGTCCATTTACCGGCGCTCCAGCGGGAGCCACCGCAGCCTCTTTGCCAATTCCAAAAAGCTTCTGGAAAACGTTTCGCTGATCGCCGGCGCTCTGGTCGCACGTCTGCGTGGGTGCGGTCCCGTCAAGAAACACCGCATCATAGTCCTGCGGGCAACTGGCGTCCGCGAGCAGGTTCGTCAGCTTATCTAGCCGCACCGTCGAGACCCCGGCGGGAGGGACGAACGGGCGCGTATCTGAATACTGCGGCAGCTGCACTGCGTGCTTCATGAACTCAGCCCAAATGGGAACGGCTGCCTGCGCACCCTCGAGCTTCAGGTCGGAGTAGTCGTCATTACCCACCCACACCACGCAAAGCAGGTTGCTGGTAAAACCTGCGAACCAAGAGTCACGTTCCGTCCCTGTCTTGCCGGCTGCGGGCGCGATGAAACCAAGGGAGCGAATTCTCGCCGCAGTGCCCGAGTTGACGACGTCCTCCATCAGCGACAAGGTCAGGTACGCGACCCGCGGGTCAAGAAGCGGCTTGGAGTCTGGCGGGTAGTCGTTGAGCACGTCTCCAGAAGCCGAACGGACGGAAGCCACTAACCAGGGGTCGATCCTAACCCCGCCGTTAGCAAACGTAGTGTAAGCACCGGCCATGTCGAGAGGTGTGACGTCATAGGCGCCTAACGCCACCGCGGGCGTTCCGCGAGCTGATTTGATCCCGGCATCGCGGGCCAAAGCAGCTACATTGTTGTAACCCACCATCTGGGCCAGAGACACAGTCGCGTTGTTTTGCGAAAACTGGAGCGCGGTTCGGGCGGTGATGTCGCCGTTGTAACGCGCGTCGTTATGGTAGTTACCCGGAGCATAGCCGCCTTCAAAGGTCGTCAAATTATTGTTGAGCATGGTGATGGCGGTGAAGACACCGCTCGGCCTCCCCGGATCGGGCGGAGAAGGATCGGAGGAAACCAGCTGCTCGCTGGGAGCGGCTTGGGAAGGAGGCTGGGTGAGTATCGTTCCGGCCAGGCTGGTATTGAACGCCGCGGCATAGACGAAGGGCTTAAAAGCAGAGCCAGGTGGCCGATGTTGGATGGCATGATCGAACTGGCTGGCGCCATAATTCCGTCCCCCAACCAAAGCCAAAACCTGCCCGGTATGGGGATTCAACGCCACCAGTGCCACCTGGGGATAGACAATCGGCGAGTCATCCCCCGCCTTAACCCGCCGAGCATGCTTTCTCTCCACCAGCAGGTCGACCGCCTTCATGCCTTCCGTCACCGCGTCGGTCGCCTCGCGCTGCAGATCCGGATCCAGCGAGGTGTATATCCGCAGGCCTTGCCGATTGAAGTCGGCATCGCCCAGGTGCTGCACCAGCCGGTCGCGCACCAAATCGACGAAATACGGCGCCTCACCGGCATCGATATTAATCGGCGCCAGCGTGAGCGGATAGGCCTTGGCTTCCACCGACTCTTGTTTGGTGATCTTGCCCGTTTCCACCATGGCGTCCAGAACCGTGTTGCGGCGCTGAACAGCCCGATCCGGATGGCGGTAGGGATTGAGATAACTCGGGTGCTGGATCATCCCGGCGAGCAACGCGCATTGCGCCAGGTTCAGCTGCCTCACGTCTTTGCCGAAGTAGGTCTGGGCCGCCTGGCCAAAGCCATTGATGGCAAAACTTCCCTGCTGGCCGAGCGGAATCTGGTTGGCATAGAGCTGGAAGATCTGTTGCTTGTTGAAGCGGTTCTCCAGCTGAAAGGTGATGGCAATCTCGATGATCTTGCGTTTGACTCGCTTCTCCGGCGTCAGGAAGAAGCCGCGCGCAAGCTGCATGGTCAGCGTGGAACCACCCTCCCGCCGCCGGCCCGCCCGCAAATCGTCACGCAGAGCCCCCAGCAAACGGAAGTAGTCGACGCCGCCATGGTCAAAGAATCGCCGGTCTTCGATCGAAGTGACCGCGTTCACCAGGTTGGGCGGCAGTTCGTTAAAGGTCACCAGGCGGCGTTTGGTGCGGTACTGTCCTTCGGAGAGCCCGGTGATGAGCTGAGGCTCCAGTTCATAAGCGTCCAGCCGCTGGCCGCCATCGCCGGAGATCTGGCTAACCATACCCCGCTCGAACGAGACCGTAGCCCCCTGCTCAGAATGGTAGGACTGCGGACCTGGCTGGATGGTGATGCTGCCGCCGTTGAGCGCATAGGTACCCATGCGCGACCGTTCGCGATCATTGTCCCCGCTGTATCCCGCGTCCCGTAACTCCTGCGCCACCGTCTGGGGAGCCAACTTCTGCCCGATGCGGAGTTCCTTCGGCGCGGCGTAGATCTTCGCCGTTTGCTCAAAGAGTGGCTTTTGCAGCCGCTCATCCACAATGTGCCGGTATTGGAAGTAGTAGTAGCCGAAGATAGATTCGCCCACTACCAGGCCGAGCAGGATCGTGCCGCCCACCACCAACAGGATGATGTTGCGCACCGGGTGTTCCAGCAAACTCGCACGGACAACCTTGATTTTGACTGCCAAATTAGCAACTCCGCTGCGGGATTTAGGCGGCTACCTCGTTGCGAGTTCTGGTTAAACGAGTTCTTTCACCCGTTTTACGATCTCGCCGATAGGAACATCCTGGCTGGTCGCCGAAGATCGCGTCACCAGCTCCAGCCCCCCCTCCGCCGCCTTCTTGCCCACATTAATCCTGAAAGGTATCCCGATCAGGTCCGCATCTTTGAATTTGACACCTGCCCGCTCATCTCTGTCATCCAGCAAAACCTCAAATCCGGCCTCCTCGAGCTTGAGCGCTAACTGTTCGCCCGTGGCTGTCAGCTGTGCGTCGCCCGTATTAGTAACGGTCACGACTACGTCGAACGGAGCGATCGACCGGTCCAGCCAGAAACCGTTGCCGTCATGGTTCTGTTCAATCGCTGCGGTTAGGATGCGTTCTATCCCGATCCCGTAACAGCCCATGATGGGGGTTACTTCCTTGCCATTGGGATCCAATACCCGGATACCCATACCGTCCGAATACCGGTAGCCAAGCTTGAATATGTGCCCTACTTCGATGGCCTTGGCCACCTTCAGCGCACTCCCGGGAACCGCCGGGCACTGCGGGCAACTTTCCCCCTCGGTTACGTTGCGGACGTCCGCCGTCAGGGTAGGAACGAAATCGCGCCCCGGCGTTACATTGCGGAGATGATATTCCTCCCGGTTCGCCCCCGCGACCAGGTTGCGGCGTCCGTCGAGGGCGCTATCCAAAATAACCGTCGCCTTCCCGGCCTCCGCCTGTTCACCAGGGGCCAGGGCGTCAAGCCCGAGGGGACCTAAGTAACCGGCCGGCGCATGAAACGTATTCAGGATCTCCTCGGCAGCCATCGGCCGCAGTTCGCGGGCGCCCGTAAACAGCCCGGTGAGCTTGGCCAGGTTGACCGTGTGGTCGCCGCGCAGAAAGACCACGACCGGGCTGGCGATTTCCGCCGCACCCGCTTTCGCTGCCTGGGTTAAAGCCATGAATGCCATGGTCTTGATTTGATGAGCCGCTTCCAATTCAAGGAACGCACCCACATCTTCAATGGTGCGCCGTCCCGGCGTATGGACCAGTTCCGGCGGCGCCTCTCCCGGAAGGTCCTCGACCGGGGGAAGCTGCGAGGTCGCCTTATCCATGTTGGCTGCATAGTTGCACGCTGAACAACTGGCGATCAGGTCTTCGCCGGCTTCCGCGTACACCATAAACTCTTGCGATTGGGAACCGCCCATGGCGCCGGAATCCGCCTGCACCGCGACAAAGTTGAGACCGCTGCGGGAAAGTATCGCGCGATAGGCGGCATCGTGCTTCTTGTAGCTGACATCCAGGCCGGCGTCGTCCAGGTCGAAGGAGTAACTGTCCTTCATGATGAACTGACGCACCCGCAGCAGGCCCGCTCGCGGTCTAGGCTCATCCCGGAACTTGGTTTGAATCTGGTACCAGATCTGGGGCAACTGCTTGTAGCTACGCAGTTCTTTGCGGGCAATATCGGTCATGACTTCTTCTTCGGTCATGCCCAGCACCAGCCAGGCGCCCTTGCGGTCCTGCAGCTTGAACAGGTTTTGCCCCATGATCGTCCATCGCCCGCTCTCTTCCCACAACTCACGAGGGTGCAGCGCCGGCAGCAGAAACTCCTGCCCGATGCGGTCCATCTCCTCTCGGACGATAGCCTGAATCTTGTTAATCGAGCGCTGGCCCAGGAAAAGGTAGGAATAGATGCCGGCGCCGAGTTGACGAATATATCCGGCTCGCAATAAAAATTTATGACTGGCTACCTCGGCATCGGCCGGGGCTTCACGCAGAGTAGGAATGAACAGCTTCGACCAACGGTGCATTCAGGGGGTACTTTCTCCGACAAACGTCTTTCAATTCTAAATGGTCCAGAGACCGCCCGCCGGTATTCACCGGACTGTCATCAAACCGGGCCCAACGCTTTTTACAATCACGGATGCTATGAATAACGAACCTCTGACCTTCGACGTAGTTCCCGGCAAAACGGCGGACACCCGCATCTTTCGCTTGCACGGACCGATCACCCTCGCGAATCTGTTCGACTTTCAGAAGGTTCTGAACGCCGGCACCGAGAAACTCACCATCATCGACTTCACGGAATCGGAATATATGGACTCGGCGGGGCTGGGGGTCCTGTTGAACTACTACGTTTCCGGCAAGCGCCATGGCCGCACTCTTCGCCTGGTAGCTGTGAACTACCGCGTAGGCGAACTGCTGAAACTCACCAGCTCCCACACCCTCATCAAAAGCTACGACACCGTAGAAGCCGCGGAAACTGCCACCGCGTAGAAAAAATCGCAGATCTCTCCACTCCGCTATTCCGGATTTCCGTGGGACCAGAGCGGAGAGATCTGCGGTTCTCTTCACCCGGTTAAATCAACTCCAATCCCCACAAATCGTGCAGATGCAGCACGCCCGCAACAACCCCGTCGCCCTCCACCACCACCAGCGAAGTAATTTTCTTCTCCTCCATAATGCTCAGCGCGCGGGCGGCAAACTCATCCGGGCCAATCGTCTTCGGCGTCCCATTCATCGCGTCCCCTGCAGTCATACCCAACCCATCCGGTCCCTTCGCCTCCAGCAGCCGGCGCAGGTCGCCATCGCTCATGATGCCGACCAGAATCTGGCCATCGGTAACCGTGGTCATACCCAAACCCTTGCGGCTCATCTCATAAATAACTGCCGGCATCGGAGTAGCCGCACCAACCCGAGGCACCGCCTCACCTACATGCATCACCTCGCGAACCCGGGCCAGTTTCCTCCCCAGCTTCCCCCCCGGGTGCAGATCCGCAAAATCCTCAGCCCGGAAGCCCTTCCGCTGCGACACCGCAATGGCCAGCGCGTCGCCCAGCGCCAGCATCACCGTGGTCGACGCGGTCGGGGCTAATCCCATCCCACAAGCTTCCTGCTCCACGCTCAGGTCCAGGGCAATATCGCTGGCCAACGCCAGGGTCGAATTCATCGCACAGCAGAAACTGATCAGGCCGTCGCCGATCCTCTTCAGTGTGGGCAGCAAACGCAGGATCTCCTCCGTCTCCCCGCTGGATGAGAGTGCGAGCACCAGGTCTCCCTTCGCCAGCATGCCCAAATCGCCATGAATCGCCTCCGCCGGATGCAGGAATAAAGCCTGTGTACCGGTGGAGTTGAACGTCGCCACCAGCTTCTGCGCGATAATGCCGCTCTTCCCGATGCCGGTCACCACCACCCGTCTCCGGCGGCTTCCGCACTCCATCACCAGCTCCACCGCACGGGCGAAGCGGGCCGACATCCCGTCCTCGAGACGTTCCGCAAGTCTTAGCAGCGCTTCGGCTTCAATGCGAATCAGTTGCGCGGGCGTGGGTGTGTTCATCAATCATCCTGGGCGAAAACAACTGATCGTAGCAGGCGTCCATTAGAATGGAAGATGTGAAGCGCAATCAATGGGTCATCGTGCTGGTTCTCGCCGCATTCGCCCTCATGCTGTGGTCGGGATATGCCAACTACAAGCGCCGGAAACAATATGCCCAGGCCCAGCGCCAGGCGCAGGGCACGCCGGTTCCAGAAACTGCCAACAACCAATCTGTGCAACAAGATGTAGCCGCCGACGAGGGTCTGCCCGATCTGCGCGGCAAGCGAGCTCCCGACTTCAGCCTGCGAACTGTCGACGGCAAAAAGGTCTCTCTCGCCGACTACAAAGGCAAGGCGGTGCTCATCAATTTCTGGGCGACCTGGTGTGCGCCGTGCAAGATTGAGATGCCTTGGTTTGTCGCTCTGCGCAGCCAATACGCTTCTCAGGGCTTCGAAATCCTCGGCGTCAATGCGGATGATCCCGGCACACCCCGATCCAAGCTAGCCAAATTCGGCGAGGAGCAAGGCCTCAACTACCCACTGCTGGTAGGCGACGATGCCACGTCGCGCAAGTATGGTGGAGTCGAGTTCCTGCCCACCTCCTATTTCGTGGGCCGCGACGGGAAGATTGTCGCGGAGACCGCCGGCCTCGTCTCAAAAAATGAGGTAGAGGCCAGCATCAAGAAGGCGCTGGCGGCAGGAGGCCAATAAATGTTCCGCTGCGCCATGCTGATTTTTGCCGGGCTTGGGGCTTGGTTGCAGGTGATGAAGGATCAGCCGTTACCCCTGCCCGCCGATAATGCGGTTCAATTCCTTTATCCCGCCCAGGTAACTATTCCCGCAAAGCGGCCTACCCAGATCGATCTACATTTCCGAGTGGCCAACGGTCTGCATATTAATTCTCATAACCCTACAGAGAAGTCCCTGATACCTGCAAGGCTGGCGGTGGTGGAACCACCCGGCCTCCATGTGAGCGCGGTCGACTTCCCCCCAGGCGCAGACTACGCCTTGCAATTTGCCCCCAAAGAGAAATTAAGTGTCTACACGGGTGAGTTCGTTCTGCACGCGCACCTGACAGCCCAGCCGGGAGAGCATGTCCTTGAGGGAGGCCTGCACTACCAGGCCTGCGATTCCAACTCCTGCATGCCGCCGCACACTATTCCCGTCTCAGTGACCATCCGCGCCAAATAAAAAGCCCAAAACATTTCCAGTAAAGGTCCGCTGAACTGCAGATCCCTCTGCTTCGCTTCGGGATGACAAAAAGGGGAGAGTG
>JBAVQC010000014.1:0-7692 GCA_049693715.1 Acidobacteriaceae bacterium
TGTGGTGAGGGAGAGGGCGGTTGCCAAAGGACAGGGTGACGGTTAAAGGGGAGCTCGGTCGTCAAAGTGCGAAATCAAAAAGTCACAGGCTCTCAGGATGACAAAGGGGAGTTCGGAGCTTCCATGGAGAGTGGTTGCTGAGGTAAAGCGACTTCTGTCCAACGACACTACCCACCCATGGAAGCATGCCGTTCCCTTTGTGATCCCGAGCGCAGCCGAGGGACCTGCGGTTCTACGGACCTTTCGTGGATATGTTTTTCGGTTCTCACACACGCTGTTTAGCCCGTGCGGGCCTCGAAAATAAAATTATTTTTACCAACTGTCGATTTCCCGATACTCGAACGTCGTAGTGGCAGGAGGAAAGAAAATGCAATATCTAGTCCTGATCTACGAAAGCGAAGCCCGCTTTGCCAACGGATTTCCCGAAACTGAATTCGCCGAGTACGGCGCTTTCGGCAAGAAGCATGCGAGTGCCATCAAAGGCAGTAACGCGCTCCAGCCCACACCAACCGCGAAAACCGTTCGCGTACGCGACAGCAAGATGCTCACCACCGATGGTCCCTTCGCAGAGACCAAGGAGCAACTCGGCGGCTATTACCTGATCGAAGCGGCGAGCATTGACGAAGCAGCCTCGATTGCATCCGGTATCCCCGCCGCCCGCTACGGCAGCATCGAAGTCCGGCCCATCATGGTCTTCTCCTAGCTCTTGAGAGACGCCGGAATCGCTCCGGCGTTTCAGATTCAACCCCTGCACCTCGGTTCCTCGGGAGGCACTGTGAACAATACCTCGTCCTCGATCATGGCAGACACGGGATTGACGACAGAAGAGATCACCACCGCCTCGCGTCACCTCTCCGTGACGCGGGGGTTTCTGCTCGAATCAGTGGGTGGACTGTCCCCGGCCCAGTGGGACTTCAAACCCTCGAGCGACGCCTGGTCGGCCGCTGAGAACATGGAACACATCGTGCTCGTCGAGAGCGGTATTCATGCGATTATCGAAGGCATGAACGAAGCTCCCGGGCCACTGCCTGAGGGCGACCGTCGCGAAATGGATGAATTCATCCTCAATCAGATACCCAAGCGGTCCCGGAAGGGCAAAGCTCTGGAGCGAGCCTGGCCGATCGGCCGCTGGAGTGGATCCGAAGCTTTGCATCAGTTCGTGCAGTGCAGGGAGCAAAGCATCCGATTGCTGATCACGCGCCAGCTTCGCGCTCATGCTTTCCCTCATCCACTCTTCGGCCCATGGGATGGCTACCAATGGTTGCTGGCAGCCGCATCGCACGGCGCCCGGCACACGGAACAGATCCGCGAAGTGAAAGCAGACAGGAATTTTCCCCAGGCTTGAACCCTACGAGGCTGCCATGCGTTACATGATGTTGATCTATTCCCGCGAAGATGAGGCTGCCACGCCTGAGGACATGCGCGCCGTCGCCATAGCCCACAAAGCAGTCATGGACCAGGCGCGCGATCACGGTATCCTCTGTGCTGCCGATCCGCTTCAACCCAGCGTGACCGCCACTACCGTTCGCATGCAGGATGGCCAGTCTCTGGTGACCGACGGTCCCTTTGCCGAAACCAAGGAGCAATTGGCCGGCTACTACATACTGGATTGTCAGGACCTGGATGAGGCGCTTACCTGGGCTGCCAAAATTCCCACTGCCTGCGCGGGTGCGGCTGGATGTATTGAAATTCGGCCCATCCGCGAATTCCCCTCCCGTCCAACTGTGAATGCATGACCATCGCACCACCGTCGAATCCGTTTTCCGCAACGAGTCGGGGCGCATTATCGCCGGCCTGATCCGCGTCTCACGCTCTTTCGATCTGGCCGAAGAAGCGATGCAGGATGCCTTTGCCGCGGCCGTTGTAAACTGGCAAGCCGACGGTGTGCCCGACAACCCTGCCGCCTGGATCACAGCAACCGCTCGCCGCAAGCTGATTGACTATGCTCGCCGGGAACAGACGCGCCGCAACAACGAAGGCCAGCTGCTGTATGAGTACGAATCGCGCACCAGCGCCATTGACGACGACATGAATCAGCCTTTTGAAGATGACCGCCTGAGCCTCATCTTCACTTGCTGTCACCCCGCCATTAACATGGAAGCGCAGATTGCCCTGACCCTCCGAACGCTTGGCGGGCTCACGACGACCGAAATCGCGCGCGCCTTTCTGGTTCCGGAGGCGACTCTGGCGCAGCGTCTCGTGCGAGCCCAGCGCAAGATCCAGCAGGCGCGCATCCCGTATCAAGTCCCCGCGCCCGGGTCTTTAGCCGAACGCCTTTCGGCAGTGCAAAAGGTTCTCTATCTCATTTTCAACGAAGGCTACTCCGCCAGTTCCGGAGACAGTCTCCTGCGCCGCGAGCTCTGCGCCGAAGCCATTCGTCTGGCGCGCACGCTGGTCGAATTGGTGCCCCGCAATCCTGAAAACATGGCCCTACTGGCTCTCATGCTGCTGCATGATTCGCGCCGCGACGCACGCTCCACCTGCGATGGGCAACTGATTCCGCTCGAAGAACAGGATCGCTCGCTGTGGCATCGGGACCAGATTGACGAGGGTGTCCGCTTGGTGGAGCGTGCCCTGGGCCGTCGTAATGCCGGTCCCTACCAACTACAGGGGGCCATCGCCGCGATCCACGCTGAAGCCAGAACCGCCGCCGAAACTGATTGGAAACAGATCGCGGCTCTCTACGCCATCCTCAACACGGCTCAGGCGTCACCGATCGTTGCCCTCAACCACGCGGTCGCGGTGGCCATGAGTGAAGGCCTCGAACGGGGTCTGGTCATGATTGAGGAACTGGGCGCCTGCGGTGAACTCAATTCGTACCATCTCTATCACGCAGCTCGCGCCGATCTGCTGCGCCGGATGGGACGCAACCCGGAAGCCATTGAAAGTTACCGCCGGGCGCTGGCTCTCACCAGCAATGCCGTCGAACTGCGCTATCTCAGCCGCCGGTTATCCTCGCTCGAAGACATCGCGTGATAGCTCTAGTTCGTCGTCCGCCAAGCGAGAACGGTGTTCTTCACGGCACTGCCATTCACATTGTTCGTCCCCAAAGCTACCTCGAAGTGGGGAACCGTACCATTCGCGCGCTGTATACGTTTCAAGAACGGTAATAGTTGCGAATCGTCAGAGACAAAGTCCAAGGCACTTTCGGTGCCGGCCATCGATGTCCCCTCCAGAATGAGCGCGTTTCCATTCCCGCTCAAATTGGGCAGGAACGCGACCACCGCGTAGACGCGATGCTCTGCATCTGTGTAATAGGAATCCCATTGCCGCGGTTCCCCTCCGCGGGGATCGCGGTTGAGCACGGAAAAGATTTTATGTACGCGGTCATTGGAAAACACAAAGTTCATGTTGTGTTCAAACAGCTCAACCCAGGGGTTGGCATCCGCAGCGCCAACGAGAATCACATTGCCTTGTTTCAGATCGTTGGGCCGCACATCGCGCGCATAACGCACCTCGAGTTTGCTCTGGGCGGACTGGGCCATCAGCGAGAGTGACCTGGCTGCTTCCAGGTCGACGATGGAGGTATAACGCCGTCCGCCCATGTCGACCGCAGCATCCTGCAAGGTGGTTAAGCTCCTGGGGAGGAGATTTGTGCGGTAGTCGCCGTTGAGGTACTCGGCGAGGCCCACACTCCTGCCCACCAGGCCCTGCCACATCACCAAGCCGCTATCTCCAGGCACGTCCAAGGTTCTCTGCTCGGCGGCAAAAATCTGACTCCACAGCGGGTGGACTGGCGCGCGTGCCACCTGCCTCTGGGCGGCGCCTCGGTTGACAAGCAAAATCGTCACCATCGCGACCAACAGGATCGCGACCAGCGACCACGCCATGGACGCACTGCCCGAACCCCAGAAAGACCCCCGCCCAAGTTTGCCCGCCGGCTGCACCGGCACCACGGTGGGCGTGAGCATCGGCACTACGGGCGTCGACCGTGGTTCGAACACCGGTACATACCCGCCGCGCGGGATGACGATCCGGATGGGCTCATCCAAGCCCTCTTCGCTGAAGTACAGTTCGAGTCTGTGGCGAAGCCTGCTGGCCTGGGTGCGAACGATCCCATCAATCGAGGAATCGTAATTGCGCGGCCGCCCAAACACTGCCTCACCGATCTTCTGTTCGTTGATCTCCTTCAGTCGCCCTTTCAGGGTAAGGTCGCACACATAAGCCAGAAGGCTGGAAAGCCGCTCACACTTGGCAAAGGTCGAGGACACGATGATGCGATCCACCAACGCACGACGAAGGTCGCTCGTTGCAGATTCTGGAGAGCCCACCTCTTTGGCAGCGGATATCATCCCGATCCATCTCAGTGGACCAGACGGATATGAACCTGACGTAAATCAAATTGAAACACTCCTTTCACTGTATCGGTAAATATGACCGCACGGTAAATCGCTGTGCCCAAAGAGGTTATGGCATGTATCGGTTGCGTGTCGGTGAATTGCTTTGGACGGTCTGAATCACGGTGCTACTTCTAGGGCTCGGCCAACACAAAACAAGAAATCAGAAGTCCCCGATTACAGGAGCCAGTGTTATGACGATCGACGCCACGTCCCCCATGCGGCACTCTGAGACGATCCAGACCAAAAGTGTTCCATCTCGCGTATTCCATCTTCTTCTGACACTTCTCTTCACGGTTATTTTGTCCGGTACCGCCTGGGGCCAATTCGACTCCGCAAGTGTGCTTGGGACCATTAAGGATCCCAGCGGTGCCTCGATTCCCTCCGCTACCGTTCAACTCCTGAACCTAGCCAAAGGCATCAATACCACCCGGCAGACGGATGGCAACGGCGACTACGAGTTCACCAATGTACAGCCCGGGGACTACTCCCTCACCGTAACCGCCCCCGGCTTTGAAAAGGCGCAGACGGACCGGTTTACGGTGACGGTCGGGGCACGGCAGCGAGTGGCGCTGGTGCTCAAAGTCGGCGCCGAAGCACAGAGCGTGGTTGTCTCCGACGCCGCCAGCCTACTCGAAACCGATACCAGCGATCGGGGTGAGACTGTACAGTCCCGCGAAATCGTGAATCTGCCGCTCAACGGCCGTTCCTATGCGGATCTCTCGACGCTGGTACCGGGCGTGCGCAAGTCTCTCCTGGAGATATTGTCCAGCCCTAGCCGCGACGCTTCGTACGACGTCAACGGCGTGAATTCCATGGCCAACAATTTTCAACTCGACGGCATCGACAACAATGCTTACCAGACCGCAAACCAGGGTTATTCCAATGAAGCCATCATCCCCTCACCCGACGCGGTGCAGGAGTTCAAGGTCCAGACGGATAACTTTAGCGCCGAGTACGGACGTGCCGCCGGCGCGGTGATCAACGCGACCACCCGCAGCGGTACCAACAGCTTTCACGGCGTCGCTTACGACTACCTGCGCAATACGGTGCTGAACGCTTATGGTCCGTTTATCGGCACCGGGGTCAAACCGACCCTGGTGCAGAACCAGTTTGGCGGTACCGTTGGTGGCCCGATCCGGCGCGACAAGCTCTTTTTCTTCCTCGACTATGAAGGGCTGCGGCACGTCGATCATTCGATCATTACCGCGGTCGTGCCGACTGCCGCACAGGCCAGTGGTTTGTTCACGGATGCCAGCGGACAACCTATCAAGGTCGTGAATCCGATCACAGGGACCGTGTATGCCAACGGACAGATACCGCTGGCCGACCAGAGTCCCTTTGCCGCCAAGGTGCTCAGCCTGCTGCCACCGGCCAACACCGTGGTGGCCGCTGGAGGCAACAACTTCGTCTCCGCGCCCGCGAATCAAACCATCGACGATAAGGGCGATGCCCGCGTGGATGCATTCATCAGTCCCAGGTCTACCGGGTTCGGACGCTACAGCCAGCGAGCGGTGACCTACTTCCTGGCGCCGAACATTCCCGGTCTCGCAGGCGGCAACAGCAACGGAACACTTTATGCGCGCACCCGGCAGGTTGCCGCCGGTTACAACTTCACACCCAACGCGAAATCCATTCTGCAGCTTCGACTCGGTCTCACCTGGACCGAGAGCGGCAAGAGCCCGATCAACCTTGGCGCGGAGAACCTGCTGAAGGAATTCAACATCCCTAATATTCCCGACGATCCCACTATCAACGGTGGTCTCAACACGCAAAGCGTCACCGGCTTTTCTCAATTCGGCCGCCAGTCGACGAATCCCCAGTTCACGAATCCATACCTTGCCAATCCCAAGGTGAATTACGGATTTCTGAAAGGCCGCAACAGCATCAAGGTGGGCTACGAGTATGGCTTTCTTGAAATCGCCATCTCTGACTTCCACCCCCAGTTTGGCGCGGACACTTATGCCGGGCAGTTCAGCCGCAGCGTGGCCGCGCAAGCCACCGATGCACTCCATCGACAGGCCTACAATCTCGCCGACTTTCTGCTCGGGGCGCGCAGCCACTACGAGCTGAACAATCTCGCCGAAATCAACTATGAGCGCCGCTGGCACATGGGCTACATCCAGGACGACTACAAGGCCAGCGATAAGCTCACGTTGAACCTCGGTTTGCGCTATGAGCTTGTAACCCCCAACTTCGAGCAGCATAACCTTCTCGCCAATTTCGATCCCACCTCCAATACGCTGGTCCAGGCGTCGGGCGGCTCGCTCTACAACCGCACGCTCATTAATTTGAATACTAAAAACTTCGCTCCCAGGCTGGGTTTCGCCTATCAGGTCGCGCCCACTACCGTTATCCGCGGAGGCTACGGACTGGGCTATCTCCACTACTTCCGTTTTGGCGGCGAGAGCACGCTTGGATACAACGGACCGAACATCGTCGACGCAACCATCGACCAGACACCTCCGTTCCAGGTGACTGGAGCGACCCAGCCGCTCTGCACCTCACTCACACAGAATCCGAGTAACTGTTTCCGTACTACGCAGTCAGGTTATGAGACCGCCTTTGCCACGGCGCAGAACTTTTCTACGCTAAAGGCCCAGACGAGATACATCCCGAGGAACTTTCCCACCGGCTATGTGCAGACATTTCATCTGACCGTGCAACAACAGGTCATGAAGGACACGACTCTGGAGGTTTCCTACGTAGGCAACCACGGTACGCACATTCCGGTTCTGGGCGACTTCAACCAGGCTTCGACGGAGCCCTTAAGCTGCAGCAACACGGGAGTTGGGTGTCTCACCCAGCAGGCGCGCCGCCCCATCTCAACCTTCACCAATATCCTGACCGCGTTGCCCTCTGGATATCTCATCTACAATTCGCTCCAGGCCAAGCTGGAGCGCCGTTACAACAACGGAATCTATCTCCTCAATTCGTTCACCTGGTCGAAGGGGATCAACAACGCCTCGGCCGACCTGGAAACCAACGGTGGTGACTCGGCTGTCGTAAACATTGCGAACCCGGCGGCAGATCGCGGTCTTTCCAGCTACGATCAGAGGCTGAACAACACTCTGACCGTGATTGCCGATCTCCCCTTTGGCAAAGACCGGCTGTTCGGTCAGAGCGCGCCCGGTTGGCAGCAGGCAGTGCTTGGGGGATGGCAGCTTTCTGCGATCAACTTTTACGCCAGTGGGTTACCGATCAACCTGACCTATGCACCCAATGCCCAGTACGCCGTTTCCAGCACCAGCGCGGCCTACTCTGTGCGGCCAAATCTAGTCAGCACCACGAGCGCCGTCTATGCACCACGGGCAAATTGGGTCAAGACCACGAGCGCACTGAGCGGCACGTTGAA
>JBAVQC010000015.1:0-11703 GCA_049693715.1 Acidobacteriaceae bacterium
CAGATCGGCGATCTGGCGGTCCCGCTCGACAATATCAGACGGCGTGCCGCGCTCGCTGACATCGAATTCGGTGATGGCCAGACGCAAGCCCATGCTGCTGGCTGCATCCAGATACTGTTTCCAAACCGCCTCGTCAGCCGCGTTGAAGGTGTTTGAACCTAGCGAATCCGGACTGAAGTCCTGTCCGATATGGCTTTGCACCCCCAGCACATCCACTGGCGCCTTGTTGGCCTTGAGCCGCGACAGAAGCCGCAGGACGCCTTCGCGATACTTGGCGTGGCCCGCGCCCCAACTCACGAAATCGTTATAGACCAGTTTGGCATGGGGCGCCGCCTTATGCGCAGCGTCAAAGCAGATGTCGATCGCTTCAGGACCCAGATATTTGGTGAAAACCGTTTCGATAATTTCGCCGGTAAATTCATCCACAGCCTCGTTCACCACGTCATAGGCGAAGATGCGCGTTCCGAAATGAGTGCAGACGGTGGTGATATGTTCACGCAGCAGCCGCTCGGCCTCAGTAGCCGGCCGCGTGCCGAAATCATAATTCACCAGCCATTTGGGGAACCATTGCGGCTGGTTCCACAGCAGCGTGTGGCCTCGCATCAGCATGTTATTGTCGCGCGCCCAGTCCACCATGCGATCGGCCTGATAGAAGGTGTATTCCTTAGGATTGGGCCTCAAAGCCATCCACTTGGTCTCGGTCTCGCAGACCAGGATGCCGCATTCACGGCGGTGAATGGCACGCACGCCATCGTCGTTGAAAGATCGAGAGCCACCCTCTGACCCCATTGAGCCTGCCCCCATTGAACTGCCAAAGCCGGAAAAACCTTTGACCTTTGCCAAGGCATCGAGCGAGTCGGGCACCATTGCCGCGCCAGCTGCCCCCGAAACAGCGGCGGCCCCACCCAGAACCGCCAGCCTGGCAAGATCGCGGCGCGTCAAACCTTCCATAGATCTACTCCATTCTTGTCTTTGCGAACTGACGTTTACAAAGCCCCACTTATGCCGATCGTAATATATCGGCCGACCCCATTTTCAAACAGCGCACAAAAGTTACCCGTCGGCGAGGAGTACTTTTCTTCGCCGACGGGCTTTGGTGTTGCATTGGGTTAGAACAGCACTTTGAGGACGAACTGGTATTGACGTGGGTTGTAGCCCGGGTCGGTCCCAGAGATGCTTCCGAAGGCCGCGGTGCCAAACGACTGGTTCGCCGAGCTGTTATTGCTAATAAAGAAGTTTGGCGTGTTGGAGATGTTGAAGGTCTCAACGCGGAACTGCGTGGTCACATGCTCGGTGACCTGGAAGTTCTTGAAGAGAGACAGGTCGACGTCACGGAAGTGAGGCCCGTACAGCGAGTTGCGCGCGGTGTTTCCAATCGTTCCCAGGGGTTGAGGAGCAAAGGCTGCGGTATTAAAGAACTCCGCCAGGCTCTTTTTCTTCAAGTTAGGATTCCCAATCGTGTTTGGACGATCAGGCCCTCCACTGTTCTGCGGGACGGCACGGTTGCTGAAGCCATAGGCCGTGCCATTGCTCTCGACTGGATTGTCTGCACCGGATCCGCTGCTGACGATGGAGAATACCCTGCCGCTCTGCCAGGCTCCGATCAGGTTCGTCTGCCATCCGGAGAGAACCGCCTTCTTTAGACCGGTGAACTCCTTACCGTATTGCAGTTCGTAATTCAGCGAGATGGCGAAGCGATTTTTGACGGCAGTATCCGTGTTGCCATATTCGATTGCCCGGATGTTGGATGGAAGGGCGTGGCTAAAACCCTGATAGCTTTGCTGGGACAAGGTACTGGCGTCGGACAATCCCTTGGCCCAGGTGTAGTTGGCATCAAGCGCGAGGCCCTTGGTAAAGCGGCGCTGGACGGAGGTCTGCAGGGCGTTGTAGTTCGAGATGCCTTCGGTCTCGAGATAGGTGATCCCGATATTTGGCAGCGTGCCGTCAAGAGGCCGCGCCGCTGCAGCGGGGTTGGTGATGGGGTTGAACGGCAGGGGCGAGTTGATGTTGTCGATCGACTCCGGCAGATGCTGGCCGTTGTTGCCCACGTAGCCGACTATGAAAACGTAGGCTCCACGCTGCTGCTCGATTTGCAGATTGTACTGCTGGATGAGAGCGTTCTTGAAGTTGACCGCATCGGCCGTGAACCCCAGGCCGAAGATGGTGGAAAGATTCGCGAGCTGCGCTGCTGTCGGAGCCGAAGGTGGAAGGATTCCCTGGCTGAAGTTCCCGAATTGACCTTGAAGCGCGCAGTCTCCGAACTGGCCAACAGGGAGAGTGCCGTTATTGACGTAGGTTTCAATCTGAACGGCCAGGGTGGATTGGCAGGCCGGGGTGTTGTTTGAATTGAACGGAACGTTCTTGAGGTTGGCGTACGAGGTGTAGTTACCGGGGAAGTAGCTAAGGCCGTAGCCGCCGCGGATGATGGTGGTGGGACGCACTGAGAATGCGAAGCCGACACGCGGAGCTACGTTGTTGTACTGGGTTGGGATGCCCGCCGTCTTACTGACGCCGTTCACGCCGGCGATTTTCAACGCGCTCGATGTGGCTATAGCCGGGTCAGCGAGCGCCCCATAGAAGTCATAGTTCGAGATATGGTTATGGGCTTCGGTAAAGGGAGTGAAGACGTCGTAGCGGAGACCGTAGATCACGGTCAACTTTGGAGTGGCTTTCCAGCTATCCTGGGCAAACCAGCTCGGTTCCCAGCTGCGGTAGTCGGGCGGGTTGATGTTGTAGTTGCGGCTCTGGTTGTTGTAAGCGCCGAGCAGGGTTGAAGCGATCTGGTTGTTCTGTTGCGTGAGTTGATCCGGGTCGGAATCGGTTGTCAGATTGAAGCCGAACGCACCCACTGCAGAGGCGCTTTGCACGTTGCGTGCCTGCCTGCGAATCAAGGCTGCGCCGAATTTGAAGTTGTGGTTGGCCTTGGTCCAGCTAATCGTGCCGCTGTACTGGAAGGTGTTGTCTAAGTCATCAAGAGGAACATAGGCACCGTCGCCGACATCGCCGAAGGGCCCAACGGAAACCGGAGTCAAGGAGTCTGCAAAGGGACTGAAGTTCGTTTGACTCGCAGGAAAGCCGATCTTCTGGTCGATACCAATGCCGTAGTTGAGCGGAAGGGAGAAGTTGTTGATGCGAGTGTAGCCCGCCCTGAGTTCCGTGATGAGTGAAGGGGTAAAGATGTGGGTGTAGCCCAGGAGATACTGATAGGCCGTATCAGTGGAGGGGCCGTCGAAGTTATATCTGCCACCGCTGACCTGGACGCCGTCTTGGACGCCAAAATTGGGAGGAGTGAAGGTGAAGACGTCGTTATAGGTGAAGCGTGCAAAGAGCTGGTTTCGATCGTTCAACTTGTGATCGACCCGACCGTCATAGGTGTCGACGTTCTGTGGCCTGTTCGGGCTGATGGTGAAGTTGTTGCTCAGGGCGCTATTGGTGGGCGCCGGAAGCAGTTGGAGGTACTTGAGCGCGATGGGGTTGATGGATACCGGACCGTTGGTTGCGGTAATCAACCCGGCATACGCCTGGGCGGTGCCGTTGGCGGTGGAGAGCAGTGCCTGAGGACTGCCGCCGTTAAGACTGTGAATGTCGTTGTATTCACCCTGAGTAAGTGTGGTGCCGGTGTCGGTGACGCCCGTGACTTGGCGGGAGCCCTCATAGTCAACGAAAAAGAAGGTCTTGTCTCTCTTGATGGGTCCGCTGAAGCTGCCCCCATACTGGTTCTGCCGCAGTTCCGGCTTGGGCCCTGTGGTCTGGAAATAGTTGCGGCCATCGAAGATGTCGTTGCGGAAGTACTCGTAGACGGAGCCGTGGAACTGGTTGGCTCCGGCTTTCGTAACGATGTTGATGACGCCACCAGCGGTACGTCCGGCTTCTGGAGCATAGCTGTTGGTTTCGACGGTGATCTCCTGGATGCCTTCGATGCTGGGCTTCGCACCGACGGTCCCGATGACGCGTTCGTTGTCGTCGACCCCGTCGACGACCCAGTTGTTGAGGGTCTCGTCCTGTCCGTTGACGGAGACGGCGCCGGCGTTGGTACGGCGATCGTCCGGCTGGCTACCGCTCGGCAGGGCGTCCGACGCTCCGGGTGCCACTCCGGGTTGGAGATCTACGAGTTGAACGTAGTTACGGCCGTTGAGGGGCAGGTCCTGCACTGCTTTTGCTGTCACGGTTGAGCTTACCGTCGCGCTGTCGGCCTGGAGAAGAGGTGTGCTGGCAGTTACCTCAACCACGGTGGTCTCGGAACCGAGCGCCAGATGAACGTCGGTGCGGGCGCGGTCTCCGGCTTCCACGGAGACGTCGTCGGTGAGCGACTTCTGGAAGCCGCTCGCAGTAACGGTGACGGAGTAGTGTCCGACCGGAAGGAGCGTGAAGGTATATTCGCCGGAGCTATTGGATTGGCCCACACGCGTCTCGTTGGTTCCGAGGTTGGTGAGGATAATCTTGGCCTTGGGGACGACGGCGCCGCTGGCATCCGTAACGGTACCAAGGATGTCAGCAGTGGTCAGTTGGCAGAGCGCCGCTGAGGTAAATGCAAAGAGGAGCACAAGAAGGAAAGCTGTCTTCCAGCATGCGCTGAGGGTTGTTTCTTTGGGCCGGCCTGTCCCAGTAATATACTTCGTTGCTTTGTAATTCATGATTTTTGTCCTCGAATGTTCGATTTCACAGGTGTTGCTAGAAATCAGGCCCGACATTCCTCTTTGCTCTAACAACCTGAAAGTATTGTTGAGAGTTTCATACCGGACAAATCAGTAATCAATTTCGCAGTAACGACAAGCCTGACGCGGAGTGATGCCACGCTGCGCCACAATGCGTCATGGAGAATCTGAACGTAGGCTTGCGCTGAAGTGGTGTGATGGCAATACTGATTGCCGAAATCAAAGGAATGATCGCCAAGGGAGTTCTCACTCGGGGAGCGTGGCTGCCCTCTGAGCCGGATCTGGCTAAACTGTTTCACGTGAATCGTGCGTCTGTTCGGCAAATCCTGAGGGATTTGGAGATGACGGGGTTCTCGCTCAAAGAGGCGGCGGTGGGACCTATCTCAGTGCGAGGGCGGAAGCAATCCTGAATGAGCCTCTCGATGTCCTCGTTCTTCTTGACGATCTTTCGCACCATGAACTATTTGAGACTTGCCTGAACGGATCGCTGCGGATATGGCCATAGCTACGGAAGGCCGAGTGAGTTCGATGAGCATATCGGCTATTCTCCTTGGCTCAGTACTGGCGTCGCTCCTTCACTTCCCCACCACCGTGACCACCGCGTTATCTGGTCCGTTCCAGGCTGCTGCTCCCTCATGTTTCAGCTGATGCGCCGCATCATCCCAGGTCAGCTTGGTGATCGAGCCGCCGCCCTTCTCATACCCGTAGGTCTTGCCGTCGTCCTGAAAGATTGTGAAACTTCCGTCCACTCCGGGATACACCCGTACTGACGCGATGGCCTGCGGTTGCTGTGCGTTCAGCACTTCAGATCCAAGAGGCACAATGCTTCCCGCCCGTACAAACAGGGGCAGCGTACCGATTGGAGCATCCGCGACAATGGTCTGTCCGCCGTGCAGCCGCTCATTGGTCCAGTAGTTGTACCAGTCACAGCCCGCCGGCAGATACACAGTCCGCGAGGTCGCGCCCTGCTCAGTAACGGGAGCCACGAGGAATGCCTGACCATACATATACTCGTCTGGAATATCCGCAACCTTAGGGTCTTCAGGGAAATCCATGAACAGCGCCCGCATGTATGGGGCACCTGTCTGGTAGCTATGATATGCAGCCGAGTAAGTGTACGGCAGAAGCTGGTAGCGCAGCTTCAGATACTTCGTGAGAATCGGCTCCGCCTGCTTGCCGTATGCCCATACCTCGTTATGATCTCTCGAGCCATGGGCACGCATCACCGGCTGGAAAGAGCCCCATTCGAACCAGCGCACAAACAGCTCGGGATAATCCTCATAGTTCCCAATGTTGGCACGGACATCCGATCCGTCGATCAACGGCTTGTGTGCCGCGTGGTAATCCGGCGCAAGCAACGGCGAGTAGAACCCTGCGATATCCGTGTCCCAGTACGGCAGTCCGGTGGCCGTGAAGTTCAGTCCTGCGGGAATCGAGCGCTTGAGCATGTCCCACGTCGAATCAATATCGCTCGACCAAAACACCGTGCCGTTGCGTTGCGCCCCCAAGTACGCCGCCCGAGCCAGAATCATCACCCTCCGGCTGTCGCCAAAATCCCGCCGAAAGCCGTCGTACACCGACGCTGTGTGAAACAGGGGATACACGTTGAAGAAGCGTGTACCCGAACCGACTGCGAACACGTCCTTGGTCGGGTCAATGTCCGGCTCCGTTTCATCCAACCATAAGTAATCGAAATCGTACGGTTTCACGTACCGGTCGCGGATCTTCTCCCAAAACCACTTCGCCGCTTCGGGGTTCGTGGTGTCGATATTCGGCCCGATGGTATTTGGCTCGTCTCCCACTTGCGGCTTGCCGTCCGGCGTATGGATCAGCCAGCCCTTGCTCAGCAGCATGTCGTAGAACTGGGTGCCGGGCGCATAGTGCGGCCATACGCTCAACAATGTCCCCACGCCCATCGCATGCAGCTCGCGATTCATCGCTGCCGGGTCGGGCCAGCGCTTCGGGGTCAGGTCCATCTCGCCTTGCCTCGTCATGTTCAGAAAGTCCACTACCACGACATCGAGCGGCAAATTCTTCCGGCGATACTCCCTGGCTACATCCAAGAGCTGCTCCTGCGTCGCGTAGATCGCCTTGCTCTGGATATATCCGTAGATCGCCCTCGGCAGCATGTGCGTCACACCCGTTAATAAGCGGTAGCCCTGGTAAATCTCGTCGCTCATCTCGCCCACGATCACGAAATACGAGACACGGTTTCCGACCTCGGAAGTCCATACATTGCGCCCACTGAATCCCAGATCCACCGTGGTTTTGGATGGGTTGTCCCAAACCAGCCCGTAGCCACGGCTCGAAACCATGAACGGCACACACACGTCTTGCCCGCCGATGGCGTAGTAGTCATGCCAGCAGGGGATCTCGTGGTTCCGCAGATCCATCCATCCCTTCTGCTGCTGTCCCAGTCCGTAGTAGTGCTCGTTTACCGGCGAGTCGAAACTGGACGAAACCCGGTAGCCCTTTACGCCCGCGTCCGCGTCCCCTTGCGCCACCCACTCGCTTTCCGGCGCCATCGTCCAGGTTCGCATGTGCAGCAGCGTCTTGCCTTCCGGCGTGGTCACCAGCAGTGCGTCGTTGTGCGGAGCATCCGCGCCGTCGCCTGTACCAAAGTATTGTTCGCGCAGCTGAAGGTTCACCGCATCGAGCGGCATCGTCTGCGGCAGCATTTCCTTCGGAAGATTCCCTGGCGCCACGCGCACCACCATCCGCGCCGAGCGGTACACGTCGTAGCCGTCGGCATCGCGCTCGTGGGTCCATCCCTCTGCTGAGGGCTTTGCCGCAAACCCGTATCCCGGAGGGTTGATCGCCGCAGCTTTGTCCGTGCTCATCGTTACCCGCAAAATGTTTGGAGCATAGGGCTCCAGTGAGATCACCCTCCCATCCCGCTCGAGCACAAGCGGAGCACTCTGAGCCGAGGCCGTTTGGCTATCCAAGCCAGCAAGCAGTGTTGAGAGCAGCAACAACAGCGGTAGCAAAATACCTTTTGTACGCATACGTTGATTCGTCCGGAAACCCGCTGCAGGCATGAACCTTCCCTTCGGTGAACAGATATTGCTCAGGTTTTCTTTACAAATAGGATGCCACGGATTTGACTCATCGACCGCAAAAACGACGGCGGCTCAGAGCGCGGCACCATAAAAAGGACGCCGCGCTAAGGAGACTTAGCGCGGCTTTTGGGGTCGTTCAAGGCGGATTGCCATCTGCAAGGTAACTACCAGTTACAAAGCGTGGAACATCCGACACACGACCGCAGGTTAGAAGAACACGCTCAGTGAGAACTCCAACTGCCTGGGAGTGCCCGCCAGCCCGGTGATGACTCCCGCACCAAAACAGTCGATACAGGTGTTTCCAGGATTGCCAGGGTTCTGGTGGTTGAAGACGTTAAACGCGTCGACACGAAACTGAGCTTTTACGCTTTCGCGAATAGGAATATTCTTCAACAGCGATGCGTCGGTGTTGAAAAACCATGGACCGAAGTAACTGTTACGGCCCACGTTTCCATATTGATCAAGATTCGGACGGATGAACGGTCCGGACGTGGATCCATTGGGGCCAAAGGTCGGGACAGGCACGAATTCCGTACGGCTGAGAGTAGTGGGGTCGAACTTAGTGAGATGCAGAGGAAGTCTCCCTACACCCTTGTTCGGCATACATGGACCGTCAGGGATATCCGCGCCACACTCGCCATAGCTGGGAGTGAAAGGCGTTCCACTCGACCAATTTAACGATGGACTCAGTTCATAACCACCGATGAGGTAATCCATCCAGCGAGGAACGGTACTTAAGAACTGACGTGACCTGCCGAAGGGCAACTCATAATTACCGTACCACTGGACTTCCTGCTCCCGGAGAGTGTCATCTCTGCCAAAGCTGACCTTCCTGTCGATTTCAGCGTAGTCATTTCCGTAGTTCAGGTCGCGCTGCCAAGTGTATCTCCCGGTAAACTGCAAGCCACTCGAGAAGCGCTTCTCAATGGTTGCCTGGAGGGAGTTGTAATGGGTGTCGAAGCCATTATGGCTATAGCCCACGCCTTGCGTCCAACCAAACCGGCTATAGTAGGGCCTCAGGAATGACGTGTTGTTGGTTTCGGTCAGGGAGCCAGCGGGCGCATTGGGATTAAAGCTAAGCGTCTGTCCCGTACTGCTCTCACTCGCGGGTAAGATAGCGGCCGGCTCGTTCGGATTAGTACCCGGCGTAATACCGGCAAAGGTATGCGACCCTTTACTTCCGACGTAGCCCAGAGTGGCGGATATGGATTTACTGAACTCATGCTGGAGACTCAGGTTCCAGGCGTCCACTGTCGGGAACTGATTTGGGTCATGGCGAAAGCTAGCACTGAGGCCGTTGGGAACCGGTATGAGGCCGTTCGAAGGGATCGCCGGAAATACGAAGGGCGCCGGACCGGTCGACAGGTTAAATACAGCGGTATTTGCCCCCGTGTTGGTCAGGTTTTGATTCGCCAGCACGGGAACATTTTGCGTGACCACGTGGCCGAAGACAGAACCGAATACACCGATATCAAAGCTGCGCCCATACCCGACACGCAATACAC
The DNA here is from genome assembly GCA_049693715.1 of Acidobacteriaceae bacterium. Classification (GTDB taxonomy): domain Bacteria; phylum Acidobacteriota; class Terriglobia; order Terriglobales; family Acidobacteriaceae; genus PALSA-350. Next base: position 9,220 of record JBAVQC010000015.1, read on the forward strand.
TCTTCGGACTGACTTGATAGGCTACGCCGATGCGCGGAGCAAGATTTGTGTACGTGTTCTTAACGTTAAGGGCCGTGTTGTACGGTCCGTAACCGGCAACGCGGATCGCGCCGAGATTAAGGTCGCCTAAGGCGCCCTGGCCGCGGCCGTTCACGGTTTCGGGGTAGTATATCTCCCAGCGCAGGCCGTAATTGATGGTCAAGTTCGGGGTGACGCGCCAGGTATCCTGGACGTAGCTGAAGATCCTCTTCTGAGTTTCTTTCGCGTTGACAGAGGTACTCACGAACCGACTGAAATTTGTGACGTCGCCCAACAGGAAGGTCGCGAGACTTATGCCACCGGGCGTGCTCAGCGTTTGGTTCTCGGTGTCGCTAGGATCGAACTCCAGTTCGCCGGCGCGATTGGCATCGCTGGGGACCCGTAGATTCCGGGCGTAGCGGAGATCCAAGCCAAATTTAACGCTATGGTTGCCAATGAGCTTCGTCAGTTATTCACGACCTGGTATTGATCTTCCGTCTCAATGAGAGAACAATTACACCCGTTTACATTCAAACCGGACCCAAAAGCGGACAGGCCGTCGCCACCAAGATAGCCGGGGTAGAAAGCAGGTGATCCGGAGGTGGATGTGGTGCCCAAATTGAGTCCCGGTATGCCGGCCTGTGTGGCCAGATCTTGTGTGCCGTCGAACTTGTGGGTCAGGACGTGATAGCGAAGGTATCCCAGACGAAAGTCGGTGAGAAATTTAGGGCTCAGCGCGATATCCATACCGGCGACTGCGCTCTGATTGCGCCCGGCGGCAGAGCCGCCATACCCAAACCCTGTGCCGCCGGCTGGGCCAAAGACGGTCGCTGCCCCGTTGGAATTATCGAAGTAACTGTAGCGCCCGAAGGCGTGCGTCGATGCGCTCACCTGGTAGTCGACTCTGACATCGAACTGATTTTGGTTCACATAACCATTACCGCCGCCGTTGTAGTTGTTCGCCGTGCCATTCTGAGTGCCCGGGGCGTTCGCGGGCGGTATTAGCTTCAAGAGGTAGAGCGCTTGCGGGGAAAGATATTGATTCGGGATGAAATTATTGACGAACGGTGCTGCTGCACCGGTTACTGGATCGACGTTACGGGGATTGTAGATTTGGCCCGGTAGTCCCCCGCGAGCGGCCAGGAATTCACTGAGGTCGCACCCGTTGCCCGACAGGCATGAGTTGCGCGCGAGCGGAGTCGGAACGGTCTCCTGGGCGGAGGCCCCAAGCCTTTGGCGAACGCCTTGGTAATCACCGAAAGCGAAGGCCTTATCCTTGATGATCGGCCCTCCCACCGACCCGCCAAACTGACTGTCCAGGGAGGGTGGAATCAGGCGATTCGACGTAGCGGAATATGGTGCGGATTGGGTATAGGGATTTCGGGCCTCTTGTGCGCCGCTTGTGCGGTAGTCGAAGACATCCCCGTGAACGCTGTTCGTTCCGGATTTGATCTGAGCATTCACCACGGCGGCGACCGAATTGCCGAATTCCGCGTCGTAGCTTTGGGTTGCAATTTTGGCTTCGGTGACTGCATCCAGCGGCGGATTCACCACGATTTGGCCCAGGATCGGATCCTGATTCACGGCGCCGTCCAGTAGGTACTCTACCCCGGCAAATGATTGTCCCTGGATGTTTAGCGTGGGGCTGCCTTGAGGGTCCTCTGCCTGGTTTTGAGAGAATCCTATCGACTCCGCTCCCGGTATCAGAAGTTCAAGGTTGGCAAAGTTCCGACCTGAATTCGGCAGGTCGTAGACGGTCTTCTCGTTAAAGACGGTGGACACATCGGCGCGGTCCGCCTGGAGCTGGGGCGCTTCGGTCGTGACGCTCACAGTTTCAGTCGCGGTTCCAACGGTCAATTGCAGGTCGATCTTAGGGGAAGTGTCTGCGGAAACCTGGACTCCGTTGTTGGCTGTCGAGCGGAAGCCGGGGGCGGATGCTTCTACGTCATAGACATCTGGGATAAGGTGCGGAACCAGGTACTCTCCGCCTTTGCTAGCGGTCACCTTGACTGACGTTCCCTTGCCCTCGTTTGTGACTGTGACCGAGGCGTTAGGAATGACGGCGCCGGTGGCGTCGGTGACTCGCCCGTAGACTGACCCGTAAATTGCTTGTGCTCGCGCTGTGTGAGACCACCCACCAATCGATGCCATCGTGAGTAGCAGCAGAACACACCTGATAATTTTCTGGTCTCGGTAAGTCATCTGTTCCTCCAAAGAATTACAACCTCTTCGTATGCTTTCTGGCCGTTGCCGCCAGTTGTGGGAGTGGTGATCCGCCATCCGCTCTCGCTTCGCGATCCGTTTTCGACCGCCGATCCTAGGGGACCCGATTAACAGGTGCGTACGGTAGGCTTCCTAGCAGAGACGTGTAAGTAAGACACGGTATAAATACCGTATAAGCAACAGGCAACACTTTTACTTTGTGATATTTAGACTCGTGGCATCGGGCGCCACGGCGGATAAAGT
>JBAVQC010000016.1:0-25608 GCA_049693715.1 Acidobacteriaceae bacterium
ATACTGAGTTCGCTCTGGTCCTTACGAATGAGGATGGTGTGGTTCGCCAACCCCACGACCGTGCCCGACCGGAGCACCAGTTCCACGGGATTCTCTACCACGGCGCGGGTCCGCTGATTGCGAATGACGAATATATCTGATAAGGGAAGTTTGTCCGCATCCGCTTCGTTCCAACCTGTAAGCTGCTCGGCGACTCCATTCATGAAGACCACGTTGCCTTGAGGATTGCAGGCAATGACCGCGTCCCCGATGCTGCGCAGAGTCGTATTAAGCCACTGTTCGCGGGAGTAGCTTTCGTCGCCCCAGCGCTGCACCTCCTTTAATTGCTGGTTGTAGGTTTCGCCAAGCTTTCGGAAGACGCGGGCAATCTCCCAGGCCAGCAGCGAGCCCAGGACGATAGCCAGCCCGACAAGCCCGTAGAGGGTGAGGCTATCGACGCGCAGGGAGGCAAACGAGCGGCTGGCACGTAAGCTCGTTTCCGCGCTTAGGAAGTCGTCGGCGGCGGCACGCACAGCGTCCATTTGCTGCTTGCGCTGCCGCATCTGCAGCGCCAGCTCGGGCGCCAGGGCTGGTGCGGCCAGGGCTGAGCCAGCAGACTGCTGCCACAAACGGGAGGCCGTTTGCATACTCTGCAGCCGGGCAGTCTGCTCAGGGTCGCGTTTCACCAGATCGTAGAGTCTAGCGAACTCAGGACCCAACTCTTTCGTTGCTTCCTGGTAGGGCTGAAGAAACGCGGGATCGTGGGTGATCATAAAACCCCGCAGGCCCGTTTCTTCGTCCACCATCAATTTGATCAGGTTATTGGCGTGGGCAATGACCTGGTCGGCCCGATCGACCCTGCGAGCTCCTCTTTCCACCTGACGGAATCCATAAACCAGGATGAACGCAAGCAAAGCGAGGGCAATGATGGGGAGTGCCAGAAGCCGGACGAGCAGTTTTCGATATGCGGCGGTTTCCAATGGGTCTCCCAGGGCGGCCCGTCGACAATCCAACGCCACCAGAGCCCGCATAGGCGGCGTATCCTGCAATTCTGCCTGATCACCCGGTCAACAGGCAACGGAAGCGGCCGCTCCCGCCGAATGAAAGCCGGTGTATTCTCGAAAAGCTACCGGGCCACTCCGACAATATGGATCGACAGGGGTTCGTTGAGATCGTCCGCCAGGTATGTCTTCTGATGCCGGCCGCTGCTGTGTTGGCGGTCACCGTCCGCGTCCATTCGCAGCGGGCTTCCATGGTCAAACTCCCGGTCGAGACATTTTAGGGTTGTTGTGTTCATCAAGAAATGAGGTGGTCATGAAGAATGGTCCAGTGCGGGTGGGCATCATCGGTTCGCAATTCCAGGCGGATTGCCACGCAGCCGCGATTGGGATGGTCGAGGAAGATATGTCCGTAGTGGCGGTCGCTTCGCCGACCGCATCGCACGCACAGGCTTTTGCCGATCGCTATAAGGTCCCCAAGGTCTACAACGACTACCGGGAGCTTGCCAGGGATCCGCAGGTGGAGGCGCTCACGATCACTGCTCCCAATGCCCTGCACTGCGAGATGACGGTCACCATGGCGCAGGCAGGCAAGCACGTCATCTGTGAGAAGCCGCTCTGTGTCACGCTCGACGAGGCCGATAGGATGATCGCGGCCTGCCGCGCCAACGGAGTGCTGCTGCTTTATGCCGAGTCGCTTCTTTTCACCCCGAAGTACGTCAAGGCGAAGGAAATGGCCGACGCCGGCGCCTTCGGCAAAGTGCACCTGATCAAGCAAAGCGAGAAGCACTTTGGCCCCCATGCGGAGTGGTTTTGGGACGTGAAGCGCGCCGGCGGGGGCGCCTTGCTCGACCTGGGTAGCCATGGCATCGGCTTCTCCTACTGGTTTCTCGGCCGGCCAAAGATTCTGAGCGCCTACTCGCACCTGGGCACCTATGTCCACGGTGACAAGACAAAGCTCGACGACGAAGCCGTCACCATCATCGAGTTTGAAGGCAACGCCATCGCCGTCATCGAGAATAGTTGGGCTCGGCGAGGAGGCATGGATGATCGCATCGAGGTTTACGGCGAGGGCGGACTGACGATGGCTAACCTGCAAATGGGCAATGCGCTGCCCACCTACAGCGAGTATGGCTACGGTTACGCGGTCGAAAAAGCGCCCACCACCAAGGGTTGGAGTCACCCCGTGTTTCAGGAGATCTGGAATTATGGCTTCCCGCAGGAGATGCGTCACTTCGCGCGCGCCATCCGCGGATTGGAAGCCCCGCTGTTCACTGGGGAAGACGGCAAAATTGTGCTGGAGGCCATCTTTGCCGGCTACGCGTCTGCGGGCCTGGGGCATAAGGTGACCCTGCCCTTCAAGCCCACAGCGGAACGCCCGATCGATGAGTGGCTGAACAGGAAGAAAGCATGAACCGAATACCGATGTTCCCTACAGGTATCAGCCTATGGGCTCGCCCTGTGGCGCGGCATCACACCCGACGATTTTCTTGCGGCCGTTTATCCCCCTGGTCGATGAGGCGCGCCCAGCTCAGTATCGAGTGCATCCTTAACTGCAGAAATCCCGATAATCATAAGCTCCAGATCTGAAGAGCCGTTGTTGGTGAAGGAGTGTGCTTCACGGAACAAGATGGGCACGCCATCCCCTTTGTGGATCGGTTCCGTCTCCTTGTTCACCTGCACCTGGCCGCTGCCGTCCATTACGTAGTAAATCTCTTCGACGCCGGCATGGTAGTGCAATCCCTCGGATGCGCCGGGCGGAATCAGCAGATGATCCACGTAGGCCCAGTTGGTCTCAAACACGTCCGAATCGAGTGCGCGCCGGTATTGCACCGTGCCTTGCCCGCCATGATAATTCGCGACCGGTTGCAGTAGCGTCTTATCCAGCCGCATGAGCATGAATTGCGGGATTTCATCTTTCGCCGCCACCTTGTCGCGCGAGTCTCCCAGGTTGAACGCATCGTAATGGCCCTTGGTCATGGAGACGTTGATGTTGAGGTAATCGACCAGCTCGTTCGTCGGGTTGTAGATGGCGTGCGAGTGCCCTCTGCGCTGGGGCGCGCCAGCGGGTCCTTTCACCCGAGAGGTGTGGCTATCGACGGTGAACTCTGCTTCTCCGTCGAGGATGGTGAACATCTCTTCCACCGTATTGTGGAAGTGCTCGGCAACCCCACCGCCAGGCTGCATCTGGCAGCGGAAGACAAAATTCAGGTTAACGTCCATAGCGCTGGCAGGTACAAGCGTCTGGCATTTTCTCAGACCGACACTCCCGTGTGAGTGCGCGGGCTCAACCTTGCTCAGATCCGTGTGCCCAATCCTCTGCGCGAGGGGTGGACGTGGAGCTGTCATTTGCGAAAACGCTGCCAGCGGTACCAACATCGCGGCCATAAGCAAGGATGTTTTCATAAGGCTCCTACCAGTTCGTAATCGAACCATCCGGCCGGAAGTAGGTTTGTGCGCGCGCAGTAACGGGTTCGGTAATTTCGGCGATCTGTGTCAGTAGCTTGTAGTCCAGCTCCACTCCGATGCCGGGCCGATCGTTGGGGTACAGCTTGCCGTCTTTGAAATCCAGGCACTTGGGTAGGTACTCGAGGGTGCGGCCCTGGTAGTTGTATTCCATGAGGACTGGCCCGGAGAAGGTTCCGAGGCTGTTGACTAACGCCGCGGTGGCGATGGGTCCCGTGAAGTGGGGAACGATGCCGACAAAGTGGGTTTCACAGATGGCGGCGATCTTCATCATCTCCGTGATGCCGCCCACGTTAGGCAGCGTGGCGCGGACAAAGTCGATGGAGTGATCTTCGACCAGCTTGTTGAAGTCCCAGCGGTTTCCCCATTCCTCGCCGGCGGCCAGGGGAACATTGACTTTGCTGCGCAGGATGGGGAGGTCTTGCTGAAAGGCTTCCGTACGCACCGGGTCTTCCACGAAGAAGGGAGCGAGGTCTTCAATCGAGTTGCAGCCGCGAATGGCATCGGGCAAGTCGAAACGCTGATGGAAGTCGATGCACCAGTCGCCATTTTTGCCGACACCTTCGCGCACCTGGGCGCATTGTTCGCGCATGATGTTGATGCGCTCGCGGGTGTTATACGTGCCGTTCGCCGGCGCTTCTGAGGCGCCAAAGCGGAAGGCGCGATAGCCGGCTTCGATGGTGAGGCGGGCGCGATCCTTCAGGCTGGTCTCTTTGGTGACCCCTGGGATGATGCCGGCAGTGTTATAGCACTCGACGTGGTCACGCACCATGCCCCCCAATAGCTGGTGAACAGGTAGTCCTTGCACCTTGCCCTTGATGTCCCAAAGAGCCAGGTCGAGTGCGCCTATGGCGTCGGTTCGCTCGCGGCCGGCTGGATAGAAGAAGGCTCGGTTCATGTCTTGCCAAAGCCGTTCGATGTATTGCGGGTCACGGCCGATGAGTCTTCCGGCGGATTGGGAGAGGGTGTCCTTCACGCCACCTTCGCCGATGCCGGTGATGCCCGCATCGGTTTCGATGGTGACCACTACATCGCTCTGGTTGAATAGCGGGTTGGGATGAGGCGGCAGGTAGGCGCGCACGCGGGTGATCTTCATCTTGGGGAGAGGCGCCGCATAGGATGGTAGCGTGCGCATGCCGCTCGCAATCGCCGTGGCGCCCAGAGAACGTAGGAATGCTCTTCTTTTCATGACGTGATATCTCCCTCAATCTTCGAACTTGGGTAGAACCGCAGATCTCTCCACTACGCTACGCACTGCTGCCACCAAGGCTGTTGCTTTTGCTTGCACCGTGGCCGCGTCGTCGCCGGGTTTGTAGATCGACGAGCCGACGCCTAGACCTTGCGCTCCCGCTGCCAGCCAGGGTGCCACTTGATTTACGTCGACCCCACCTACGGGAACCACGATGGATGACTCGGGCAGCACCGCACGGAGCGCCTTGAGCATGGGCGGACCGAGGACTTCCGCGGGGAAAAGCTTGATCGCATCCGCGCCGGCTTCCAATAATGCGAAAGCTTCGGTGGGATTAAAAAAGCCCGGGCAAGCAAAGAGACCAGACTGCCTGGCAGCACGCACAATCGCTGTGTTCGCATGAGGCGTGACGATTAACTGCCCGCCCGCGGCTGCGACCTCGTCGACCTGGGCTACCGTGGTTAACGTGCCGGCCCCTATCAGCATTCTGCCGCCGAAGGTTCGCGACAAGATGGAGATGCTCTCCAGCGGGTTTGGGGAGTTGAAAGGCACTTCAACTATGCTCACTCCCGCTCGTTCCAATGCCGAGCAAATCGATTCCACTTCCGCCGGCTGAACGCCGCGCAGGATCGCAACCAGGGGACAACGTGTAAGCCATGCTCTTACGTCCAATGCAGCCTCCTGCCGATGGCTGCCAAACCCAGTGCTGACGCATCCTCGTCCTCCATGGTGGCCACGCCCCCGCACGCCTCGATCACCTGGGCATAGAGGCCGCAAAGATGCGCCGCGCCTACCAGGTGCACGCAACTGCCCTTTGGCATGGTCGCTCGCACCTCGTGCCCTATCAATAAACCCGAAAGATACGAGGCGGACTTCTCCTCTTTGATCTGACCCATCAACGCAAGCGTGCGCACTCCGAAAAGATGGTGAAGCAATCCGCCCGAGTCGGCAGAGCGAGCGATGCCACTGTGAAATGCGGCCTTGTCCACGGCGGGGTTGCTGGTCATGGTGCGTTCCAGGATGGTGCATTTACGCAGGGCACCATAGAGCTCTCCTGTCATGCAGGTGGTAAAAGTCACAATCTTGCGATCACTCAGTTGAATCCACTTGGAGTGGGTTCCAGGAAAGCAGACCAAGCCTGCGCCTGCGCACGCATCCAGCATGCCCATGGCTGCTGTTTCTTCGCCGCGCATCAGCTCCGGCACGCCAGCAGCATCCGGCCCGATGACCCCAGGGACCAGGCGCACTTTCGCGCCGGAGAATGGCACGGGGACGACCGCATCCGCGAGCTCGTCGATGCCGACGGGGCAAGGGAGATATTCTGCTTCGACCCAACCCTGGCGGCTGCCGATCATGCCGCAGAGCAGGATATGCTTCTCGCCCGCCGCCAGCCAGACGCCGATCTCGGCCCTTAAAGCTTCTTCAAAATTCCCTTCGCCTACGCGCAGAATGCCCTGCGGCGAAGAGGCCCTGGCAAAGACGGATCCGTCTGCACTGACCCTAAACGCACGGAAGTTGCTGGTACCCCAATCCACTGCAATCAAGGCTATGCTCCTGGGAGTTCTCTCCTGACCCAATGTAACAAGGCATCAGGAAACCTACCTGGCTGCGTATTCCTTGGTCTGTTTGGTCCCCGAGTTGTAGAGCGTGAAGCTGCCCTTGGGACTGGCGGTCAAGAGAAAATAATTTCCCGGATCCGAGCCCTGCGGATTGGCGATGTATTCCGCGGCCGTGTTGTGCTCCGCGCCGGCTTTCTCCGCAAAATGAAGCTGCCACAGTGTCTCCAGGCCAGGAGCCTTCAGCACCTCATCGATCACCTGAGGCGATCCTCCCTTGGTGGCTGCGTTGTTCATGATCGCCACCCGTGGATGAATACCGTCGATCAGCGCGTGACTGGAACTTGCATTCAGGCCGTGATGCGAGACCACCAGGATGTCGATGTTCCCAATCCGGTTGACCGGGCACATGAACAGCATTTCCTTGTCCCAGGTGAGGTCGCCGAGATCAAGGATTTTGAGTTTGCCGAAATTGATCAGTATCCCCAGCGAGTGAGAGTTTTCGCTGCGGTCGTTCGGCTTGGTTTCAGGCGTGTCGCAGTATTGATTCTTCTCGCCTCCGCCCGGTAGAGAGTGGTCAATCACATTGCCATCGCTGCTGATGACCGTGGCCTTCATGCCGGTGATGGGCAGCACGTCGCCGGGATGCGCCACCATGTGTTTCGACTTTCCGGTGGCCAGCACCTGCTGGTACGCGGCGTAAATTCTTTCCGTGGGTCCCCCGGGCTTGGTATCGATGTTGGCCCCGTGATCGATGAAAGTGCCCACGGGAATTCTGTCGACCAACTGTGGTACGCCACCACTATGGTCGTCGTGATAGTGGGTCAGCAGAACATAATCAATTTTGCTGATGCCGGCACTCTTGGCTGCAGCGAGAATCCGGTCCGCATCCCGGCCATCATTGCCGGGCCAACCGGTGTCGACGAGCAGAGACTGTCCCGTTGGGGTAACGAAAAGCGTGGACTGCCCACCCTCCACGTCTATGAAGTAAACCCGCAGATCGCGTTTAGCCGCCCAGGCCGCGGGCTGGATAGCCAGCAGGGTGGCTGCCAAAGCAAGCAAGGCAACCACAAACCTTCGTTTACGTTCGAGAAAAGTCATAGGATCCCTTGCTTGCTCTTTAGAACTGGAGCCGCAGCGACCCCTGTAAATTACGTGCGTTGCCGACAATCGAGGTAATCTGGCCCACCTGCGAATTGCCGACGGTGGCGTTCGGATAGCCAAATTGGGGATGATTAAAGACGTTAAACGCCTCGATGCGGAACTGCAAAATGAGGCGTTCATGAATGGGGAAGGCCTTAAAGAGCGATGTATCGAGATTCGTCCGCCCTGGACCCAATAGTGTGTTGCGACCCGCATTGCCGTAGGTGTACTGCGCCGGCGTGGTGAACGCCGTGGGCAGGAACCAGTTGTTGATGGTCTTCGGGTAGACGACCTTGGCGCCGGGAATAATATTCGGCCGGCTCGAGGTACCGGTGTTGGTGGTGGAGGTTTGGAGAACAGGTGAGAAAAATAGACCGCTTTGCGTGAACAATATCGTATTCAGCTGCCATCCGCCCACAAGCAGGTCGGTGATACCTCCGTTATTCGCAAATTTCTGCCCCTTGCCGAACGGTAGCGCCCACAGAGAACTCAAGGTTAAGCGCTGACGTTGATCGATGATCGAGTTGCTGACCTCATGCGGAAAGCGAGGATCCTGGGGATTCGGACCTGCGTCGCCGCCGCCAAATTCCAAGGGCACATCATCGATGGCGTGTGAGTAGGTGTAGCCAAGCAGTGCGCTCACTCCCTGGCTCAAGCGCTTATCCGCCGTGAACTGGAATGCAAAATATTCTGCGAAGCCGTCGGACAAATAATAGTCCACATCGCTCTGCAACGGGTCTTTGGCGAAAAGCGGTCGGCGCGAGGCGGTCGACGTGGGTCCGGGAATCGCCTGGTTCGCATTCCAGGTGTCTTGCAGATGGCGACCCAGGTTACCGACGCCGACAAACTTCAGCACCATCTGCAAGGGCGCAATCTCTTGCTCAATTCCTCCGTTAAATTGTTCGGCGTATGAGGGGCGGAAGCTGTGGATTACTGAATAAGCCACCCCGTTAGGAGTAGGAGGAATGATAATCGGTTGCAGCGGCGGGAAGCCCTGGCTGACCGTTGGTCCCACGGTCACGTCCCCTGGTGTGGTCTGCAGTGTCAAGCCGAAGGGAAGATTGCGCGCCAGGCGCATGTTGCCTGATTCGCTGCCGGATGCATTGTAGAACAAGCCGAAGCCGCCGCGGAATACGGTGTGTGGCAGGAGCTGATAAGCGAAGCCCAGGCGCGGACCGAAATTCGGCCAAAATCTGAGCACGCCTGCTGTCTGGCTGACGCCATTGACGCCCGCAATGTCGTACGCGCCCGTCGCTATGTCGAAATTTGACCAGCGGTTGGCTACCTCGTCGGGCGGACTAAAGTAGTCCCAACGCAAGCCGTAGTTGATGGTCAGGTTTTTGGTGGCGCGCCAATCATCCGCGAAGTAGATGCCCGCTTCGTTAAGCCGAATACCCGGGAATTGGTAGTTGTAGTCGTGAGCGTCGAGGGTGGGGAAGCCGAGTAGGAGACTCGCTGCAGCATCTCCACCTTTTCCAGCCGGATTGCGCGAGTCGGTAAAGGCAGCGGAAAAGTTAAAGCGGCCGTTGCCCTCATTGGTCTGATAAATCGTCAACTGGCGCCGCCGGAAGTCCGCACCCAATTTGAAGGTATGTGCGCCCTTCGTCCACGTCAGGTTGTCGAGCTCCTGGAATGTATTTTCCCTGCGATAGAGCGGGAGAGAGCGGGTCTGGCCAACGCCCAGATAAGTCGCGGGCGAAAAGATGGGCAGGTTTTGTTCCCGCGGGGTGACGTTGGAATTCGGAACGCCCAGCTCATTACCCAGGCCCGCGTTGGGAGCGAAGTTGATGGGAACGTAGTCCAGGCGGTAACGGTTGAAGCCGACCCGGAAATCATTCACCAGCGACGGCGTGATGACGCGCACGTAACTGGTAGCGACGTGCTGGGTTGGCTGGAAGGATGTCCCGGCAAAAGACGCCTCATCGCTCAGGCTCACCGGGGTTGAGATTCCTGGAATCGTGGTCTGTGGATAGGTACTGGGGGAAATGGTGGTTGTGTTCTGAATGGACCACCGGGCGAAGACGGAATCCTTAGCGGTGATCTGTTCATCCACACGCACGTCTCCCTGGTCGTAGTCCTGGACCTGGATGCGGGCCATGGAGTAGTTATTGAGCCGGGCGGTGCTGGTCGGCGTGGGGTAGGCGTTGATAATTTTGAACGCAATGGGATCAAAGCGGTCCTGCGGAATCACGTTATTGGGAAAGGGCGTACGAAGAAAACCGCCCGGTACAGCAGGATTGGGCACGGTGGTCAAAGGATCGTAAATGAGCGTACTGGGGAGCAGCTCGCCGAAGTCGCCGGTCCGCTCGCGCAGGGTGGGAATGTTGCCCCGTTCGAAGATCTGCACGCTGTTGCGGAAGCCTTCGTAGTCGACGAAAAAGAACGTTTTGTCTTTGCCGTGGTACACCTTGGGGATCACCACGGGTCCGCCCAGCGAGCCACCGAATTGGTTCAAGCGGAACGAGGGGAAGGCGGTGCCGACGGTATTGAAGTAGGTGCGCGCATCCACGTCTGAGTTGCGCAGAAATTCGAAGAGGCTGCCATGTAACTGGTTGGTGCCCGATTTGCTGATCACGTCTATCACCGCCCCCGAGTTGCGGCCTACGTCAGCGCTGTAGAGATTGGTCTGGATCTTGAATTCGCGGATCGCATCCACCGCCGGCCGCAGGGTCACGGAAAGCGTCAGGCGCTCGTTGTTGTCGATACCGTCGTAGAGAAAATTATTGTCGCCTTCGCGGTTACCATTGGAGAAGATCTCCGAGCCTGCGCGGCGATCGTCCGGCCGGGTTCCCCCCTGAATGGTCCCGCTGGCGGATTCGCCGACGCCGGTGACGCCCGGGCTGAGAGTCGCGAGTTGGACAAAGTTGCGGCCATTCAGCGGCAACTCGTTCACCAGTTGCTGGTTGATCACCGTTCCTACAGAAGAAGACTCGGATTCGAGCAGAGGTGGATGGCCCGTCACGCTGACTGTTTCGGCGGTTTGCCCCACCTGCAGCGGCAGATCGACACGGGCCTGCTGATTCACCTGGAGACTCACGCCTTTCTGTTCCAGCTTGCGAAAGCCGGCGGCTTCCACGGTCAGGGTGTAATCGCCCGGAGGAAGATCCGTGATCACGTATTCTCCGTTCTTGCCACTGACTGCTTTGTGGGCAATCGCGGTCTCTACGTTGATGGCTGTGACCGCGGCGTCAGGAACGGCCGCGCCTGTCGAGTCGACAACAGTCCCGTCTAGTTCGGCGCTCGCGATCTGCGCCGGACACCGCGAGCACACGAGGGAAATTGCGGCAACAAAACAAAACGCCTTTGCCAGCCCAAGCAAGTTTTGGCCCTTCTGCTTTTTGAACACGGCTCTCGCCTCCTGAAATCGTGCGGAGAAACCTATATCACCGTGCACTGACGATACGCAAACGTTTTTTGAATATAAATTTATAATTCGGATCATTTTTGTGCATTTCGGTGCAAGTTCCGTTATTATCTGCAAGCTGTTGGTTCGCAGGTTCCGATATCATGAAGTCGACGGTTCTATGCTGAAGACCAAATCCGCTCGCCCGGCGAAGGCTGGGTCCTCTAACCTAATAAAGGCCGAGACCGCTACCGAGTCGCGTGGTGGGGATCAGTATTTCTCCCGCGCGGTGGGCAAGGCTCTGGAGGTTCTGGAGTTCCTCCAGAGCGAGCTAAGGCCTTTAGCCATGAACGAGATTGCCCAGCGGATCGAACTTTCCAAGACCTCGGCGTTTCGTATTCTGCGGACTCTTGAAACGCTGGGCTGCGTGGTGGTGGATGGGCGCGGCCAGTACATGCTGGCCCCGGGAATTCACGCCGTGACGCCCACGCAGTGGTTAGGCAAACTGCATCGCGTCGGCGTGCCTTACCTGCAGGCGCTCAGCCGTGAGCTCGCCGAGACTTCTACGCTGGCGGCTTTGTTTGAGAACCGGGTGGAAGTGATCGCGGTGGTCGAGAGCCCGCACGTAATCCGGATGAGCAATGTTGTTGGCCATATTCTGCCTCCTAATGCCAGTTCCCTGGGTAAGGCGATCACGGCTTTTCAGGCGCAGGAGCACCGGGAACGACTGTTGCGGAGCTTTGGGACCTACCGGTTTACCAAGCACACCATCACGGATCGCAAGGATCTGAACCAGGAGTATGAGGGTATCCGGCTGCAGAAATACGCCATCGACCGGGAGGAATGCGCGTACGACGGGATTTGCTTCTGCGCGCCGATTTTCGGACCGAATGGGCAGGTTTCCGCAGCGATTAGCTCGTCAATGCCCAGAACGAGGCTTCGGGATAAGGAGCACGAAGAGGCGATTATAGCGGCGGTGCGCGCGTGTGCCGACCAAGTCGGCTCGGACCTTAAGAAGGCATGAACGGACACTTTACGAAATAAATTTCGCTAAATCGGAATGTAATTTACTTTCCACCGAACCGGTCCTTTTTTACCTTGACCGTCTCATCCTCGAAATATATTCTTGGGCGGCTTCAACGGAGGGCGCAGATCTGCGCCCCGACTGACAAGCATGCGAGGAAACGATTATGATGCGACGCGTGTATCTGCTACCGATTCTTGGCGCTTTTGCGCTGCTTCCCCTGGCTTCGCTGTGGGCGCAAACACCTCTGGCAGCCAGGATCGGTCATACCGACCCCAGCAAGTACACCCGCAGCCGCTCCCACAACAGCGCAGGCGACATGGCGTGCGAACTGCTCGTCCCTCCCTCCGCCATGGACGTCAACCTCAACTTCATGCACCGATGCGAGATCATGCCCGGCGGCGGCGTTGGCCATCACTTCCACAACACGACGGAAGAGATGTTCATCGTATTCGACGGCCAGGCAGAGTTCACCATCGACGGCCGCACTTCCGTCCTCAAGGGAACCGTAGGAGCGCCGTGCCGGATGGGCCACTCCCACGCCATCTACAACCCCTCGGATAAGCCGGTCGAGTTCATGAACATCAACGTCGCCCAGATCAAGGGCCACTACGATGCCTTCAACCTGAACGACGCCCGCGTCGGCGCCCCCAAGGACGCCATCCCGACGTTCATGACCATGAACCTGGACAAAACCACGCTGAAACCTATGCCGAACTATCTTGGCGGCCAAGGCACGGTGCAGTACCGCCGGGCGCTCGATGCGGATGTGTTCCTGACCAACTGGGCGTACGTGGATCACATCCTCGTTCCGCCCGGCGCGTCGATCGGGAAGCACTACCATAAGGGCGTAGAAGAGATTTTTTACGTGCTCAACGGCGATGGCGAAGTGCAATTAAATGCGGAGTCCGCGCCTATTCACAAAGGTGACGGGGTGCCGATTCGCTTTAACGAAGCGCACTCTTTCACCAATAACGGATCAGCAGACCTCGAACTGATGGTCGTCGGCATTTCCACCCAGAAGAACGCGCTCGATACCGAGCTTGGCGAACTTCCCCACGGCCACTGAACTTAATACGGAGAGAATCATGACCAGGAAGATAGATACCCATGCCCACCTGGGCGAATGCTGTGTGTTTGGCCTGCTCAGCACAGAAGAAGACATGCTTCGCCGCATGGAGGAGTGTGGGGTGGATGCCACCATCGTCCAGCCGTATCCAGGCGCGACCACGGCTTCGAAAACGCACGACCGCATCGCGGAGTTGTGTGCCAAGCATCCGGGCCGGTTCTTCGGCATCGCCAGCACCACTCCGCACGGGCCTCGCGATGCTTATGAACGCGAGATGGAGCGCTGCATCAAGGACCTTAAGTTTGTCGGGATCAAGCTGCATACCATCGGGCATGGGGTCAATCCGCTGTCGGAAGATGGGGACCGGGTGTTTGCCACCGCCCACTCCCTCGGTGTTCCCGCCATGGTCCATACTGGTCCTGGAGTGCCCTTCGCACTGCCCGCACTGTGTATTCCGGGAGCCCGCAAATATCCTGACCTGAAAATCATTCTCGCCCACGCCGGTTTTGCCGTATTCACGGCCGAGGCCCAGGTTGCGGCTTCGGTATGCGGTAATCTCTACCTCGAAACGTCGTGGTGTATCGGCGAGGATATCCGCTGGATGATCGACACCATCGGCGCGGACCGGGTGATGCTGGGGGCCGACCTGCCCAGCAATGTGCCGGTGGAATACGCGAAATACAAGGCACTCGAACTCGCCCCCGAGGTTTATGAGAAAGTTCTGGGTGGTACAGCCATCGATGTATTCAAATTGAAATGGTGAGGTGACGATGTTCGTCCTGTTTGTCGACATGAAGCTGAAGCCGGGGGCACAGCCGGCCCTGGAGAAGACCTTCAGGGAAATCTTTCGGCCTGCGATTTCCAGCCAGGAAGGTTTTCGCGCGGTTGAACTGCTGCGCCCCAACCAGGCCGGCGGCGATTGGCGTCTCAGCATTGCCTTCGAGTCCCGCGACTTACAAAAGAAGTGGGTGGCCCTGGATTTGCATCAGGAAGTGTGGCCTCGGATGGAAAGTCATTTTGCGGATTATTCTGTGAATGACTACACGTCAGTTTAAGGAGTCCTATGGAACGAAACGTTCCTGAATATGTAAGCGCGTCGGTTCCCGTTCCTTCCACAGCCAGGGTTCCCTGGTACAAGAGCACCTTCCCCAGCTACTTCGGCATTTTCCTGTTTGTCGGCTACTACCTCAAGCTGGCTGGGCCGACGATCGGCTATGCCAGCCCTACGGTGGTGCTGTGGGGTTTGGTGGTCGCCGGGCTGCTTTGTTTTGGGCTCTACTACTACGTGCCGGCGATGCTGGGCATGCAGACGGGGCGCACGCTCTACGTGGTGGGCACCTCGACCTTCGGCACTACCGGCGGATTTTTGATCCCCGGAATTTTGATGGGCCTGTTGCAGGTCGGCTGGGTGGCCGTGGACGCCGCCATTGCCACCGGCTTCATCATGAAGGGCCTGGGCCAAACCTCGAGAATTCTCTATAGCGTCATCGCGCTGGTGTGGCTTTACTGCCTGGGATGGGTGGCAATCAAGGGCATCCACCATGTCGCCCAGGTGGCCAAGTACCTGAATTGGGTTCCGTTCCTGATGATCCTGGTCGTGCTGTGGGCCAACCGCACGGGGATTCCCCAATACCAGCCGCCGCACCACGAACCGTTGACCGGCTTCCTGAATGCGCTGCTGGTCACCATCGGTTTCTTCGCCACCGCTGGGGCAGCGGGCACCGATTTCGGCATGAATAACCGCAACCGGAAAGACATTGTTCTCGGTGGGGTCACCGGCATCGTTGCCGGCGCAATCATTGCCGGCGGCGTCTCGGTGCTTTCTGTCGCCGGCTACCTGGGCCGAAATGCCGGGGCGCCCAGCTACGATTACACCGCCGCCATTGCCAGCGTGGGGGCCCTGGCACCGGTGATGTTCTTCCTCTTTGCCGCGGCCTGCCTGGTGCCCACCTGTTTTTCCGCTTTCATTGCGGCGAACAGCTTCAGCACCATGCTGCCCAAGATTTCCCGGCCGGTATCGACGATGGTTGGGGTCACGATCAGCGCCATCCTGGCCATTAGCGGCGTGGCCGACAACCTGATCGGTTTTTTCAGCATTATCGCTGCCTCCTTCGGCCCTATCTGTGGCGCCATGGTGGCCGATTATCTGCTCGCGGGTAAACGGTGGTCCGGCCCGCGACTGGGCATCAACTGGGCCGGATATATTGCCTGGGGGATCGGCTTCATGGTCGGCATGCCGGACCATATTCCGGGACTTCCGGCAGCTTTTGCGAAAGCAGACAATCCTTCGGAGTTGTATGCGTTCGCTTGCGGGTTCCTGGTCTACATCCTCCTCGCCAAGCTGGGATTGCGGCCACCGCTGGTCGAAGTGGGTGGACGTGCATGAGAACGGTCATTGCTCTTTTGTGGATAATGACGCCGGGCATGTTGCTTGCCCAGCAGGCTCCGCTCGTACCAGTGCCACCGCTTGAACAGCGCATCGCCCATGCCGATCCGTCGAAGTATCGCAACATGAAAGCGGTGCACGATGGCCCGGGCTCATTGGACTACCGGCCGCTGTTCGATGCGACGTCGCTCGAGACCAATCTGTTTTTCATGCACCGCGGCGTCATCGAACCCAAGAGCGGGATCGGCGCCCACTTCCATAATCAATGCGAGGAAATGTTCATCATCCTCGACGGCGAAGCCCAGTTCACGATTGATGGGCGCACCTCCACGCTGAAGGGGCCGGCAGGCGCGCCAACCCGCCTGGGACACTCGCACGCGATCTATAACGCCGGAGACAAGCCGGTGGAGTGGATCAATTTCAACGTCGGGACGATGAAGGGTGTCTACGACGCCTTCAACCTCGGCGATGGACGAGTCGGCGTGCCGCTTGATCCGATTCCCGCGTTTATGACCATGCATCTGGACCGGTCGCTGCTAAAGCCGGTCGAGCACATGGATGGGGGTACCGGCACGGTGCAATATCGGCGGGCGCTGGATCCGACGGTCTTTTTGAGCACCTGGTCTTATGTGGATCACCTGCTACTGCCCCCGGGGACGACGGTGGGTCCTGTTTCCAAGCCGGATATGAGCGAGATCTATTACGTAATGGCGGGCGATGGCAGCGTGACCATTGGGTCCGAGACGGCCCAGATCCACAGCGGGGACGCGGTTCCAGTGCGGTTGGGTGAGCGCCAGTCCTTTGCCAACTCCGGCAGCGGACCGCTCGAGTTCATGGTTTTTGGCATTGCCAGCGATCTGGCCGCCAAGCAGGCCCTGATGGAAACCAAGCGCCGGCTGCGGTAGCCTCCTAGTCCATCCGCAGAACTTTCTGAGCAATAGACGACGGTCTTGCTCGCTGGACGGACAACCGCGGTTGGAACCGATTTGGCCCCGTCTGCGTACCGTGTGCGAAGGGGGCACCCGAATTTTCGGGATAGGTAGGTTTTCGCCCGCAGGTTATTCTGATGGTTTGGAGCTCAATCCTTCTTGCCTGGTCGCCACGATGCCAACCGTTGCCGCTGTGAATCCTAACGCCACCTATAACCGCCTGCTTCTGCTGGTTGCGGGGCTGGGCGGGTTGCTCTATGGGGTGGATGTCGGCATCATCGGCGGCGCGCTGCCTTACCTGGAAGCCACTTCCGGCTTAAACGCCAGCCAGCTCTCAATCATTGTCGCGGCGGTGTTGCTGGGGAGCGTCTTCTCTACCCTGTTTGCCGGGCTGCTCGCCGACTGGCTGGGACGCAAGCCCCTGATGGTAATCAGCGGAGCGATTTTTGTCATGAGCATCCCGGTCATCGCCCTTTCGCATGGGTTCGCATCGTTGTTTTTTGGCCGCCTTCTGCAAGGTGTGAGCGGAGGGCTGGTGGGCATGGTCGTGCCCCTGTACCTGGCGGAGTGCCTGTCGGCCCAGGACCGGGGCAAGGGCACCGGCGCTTTCCAGTGGCTGCTGACCCTGGGCATTTTTCTGGCGGCGCTCATCGGCATCTACTACAGTTACCGGGTAGCCGCCCTGGCCGCTTCCACTACCCCGGCTGCCCTGCTAAGCGTGAAAGATCAGGCGTGGCGGCGGATTTTCTGGATGTCGATGCCGCTGGGTATCCTGTTTCTGGCCGGTAGCCTGTTCGTCGCTGAGTCGCCGCGGTGGCTTTTCCGCCGCGGGCGCAAGGAGCAGGCGCTGAAGGCGCTGCTGCGATCGCGCAGCATCGAGCAGGCCGCGGTGGAACTGGAGGAGATGGAGCAGACTTCCCTCACCAGCCAACGTGCATCGACGGCGCGCGGAGCAGTCAAGGATGCACTCCTCAAGCGAAAGTATGTTCTTCCTTTCCTGCTGGCCTGCGTCATCCTGTTCTGCAACACCGCGACGGGCATCAACTCCATCGTTGGATTCAACACTGACATTCTGCTGCAAAGCGGGCTTTCGGACCTGCACGCCCATTGGGGATATGTACTGTTCACGGCCACGAATTTCCTGATGACCATCGTCGGCATGACGCTGGTCGATCGCAAAGGACGCAAATTTCTGCTGACCCTGGGAACCTCCGGCATTATTGTTTGCCTGGCGTTTGTCGGTATCCTTTTCCTGCGCACGGAAAAGAACAGGTTTGACGTTCGGGATGCAATCCAATCCCAGGTCGGGCCGGATCAAGGCGTCGCGCTGCACTTCGATCAGGATATCGCCAGGCGCCTGCTTCCTGCCAATGCCTTCGCGGGCAGCGCGCCTGACCGTCTGGCGCTGACGGTGATCTATTCCTACGGAGGGTTCGATGGGGCCACCCGAACGATGCGTTCGGCGGAGGGCGAGGCCCCGGTCAGCATCAACCGGCAGAGTAGTCTGCCCTCGACCAAGGTCGAGGCTTTCTTCCGCGATCCTTTTGCGAACCTCGACGCAGCGCGCGCGGCTCCACTCAAAATTGAGCACGCCTATGTCGGTCCTTTGCCGGATGCGGTGCACGGCTGGCTGGTGGCGGGGGGACTGTACGGTTTCGTCGCGTTCTTTGCGCTGGGACCTGGGGTGTGCGTGTGGCTCGCACTGTCGGAGTTGATGCCCACGCGCATCCGGTCCAACGGCATGAGTGTTGCGCTGGTCATCAACCAGATGGTTTCGACCACGCTGACGGCGATCTTCCTGCCGGTGGTCGGCAAGTATGGCTATTCCATGATGTTTTTCCTGTTCTGCGGATTCACACTCATTTACCTGTTGACCGCGGCTTTCTTTCTGCCGGAAACGAAGGGTAAGACTCTCGAGGAGATTGAGGCCCACTTTGCCGCTGCGTAGCGTGCCGGGTCCGGGGTGCATGAATCGATGAGTCTCTTTTTAGCTCTGGATGCCGGTGGGACGAAAACAGACTACGTGCTCGCCGATGAAACCCGCGAACTCGCCAGAGTGCGCACGGGCACAATCAAGCGCATGCGGGTAGACGCGGTGACTGCCTGCCAGAACCTGGAGGCGGCTTTGTCCGAACTCTCTGCGCGCACCGGCATCTCCATGAAACAGGTGACGCGCACATGCGTGGGCACAGCGGGGGAAACGGTTCCGCTGGTGAAGGATTGGCTGCGGGAGTCCATCGGCGCCCGAGTCGGCGGCGGGTTGCTGATTCTGGGAGATGTTGAGATCGCGCTGGAGGCGGCTTTTCCCGGCCGCGCGGGGGTGTTGGTGATGGCAGGCACGGGTTCCAACGTGGTGGGACGCACCATCGCAGGGGAACTCATTTCTGCCGGAGGATGGGGCCCCGCGCTGGCAGACCAGGGATCGGGGCACCTTATCGGCCTCGAAAGCCTGCGCGCCATCTTTCTTGCAAAGGACCAGGAACGCGAAACACTGCTGTCGCCCGCGGTGCTGGATTTCTGGCAACTATCTTCTCTGCATCACCTGGTGGAATACGCGAATGCGCTGCCCGCACCGGACTTTTCCACCTTGACCGGGGTGGTGTTGAGTTGTGCCGACCAAGGAGACGAAATAGCGTCTTCATTATTGCGGAAACAAGGGGAGGATCTTGCTTACCTTGTCCGCCTGGTAATCCGGAGGTTGCGGCGCGCCTCGATCGAACCCGGATGGACCCCGCCCATCGCCTACACGGGCAGCATACTGGAAAATGTTCCCCCGGTGCGTGACGCCTTGATGGCGGCGGTGCAGCGTGAGTTCCCCGCTGTGCAGGCACCCGAGAAGGGGGTCGATCCCATCGACGGCGCGCTGTGGCGGGCGCGGACGGGCAGCTTCACGTGAGCTGCTGCTGGTAATAATGGACACAATTGTTGGTAAGCCGGATGTAAATTCTAAGCGATAAGAAGTTTTTGGTTCGCGCGCGCCTCGCGAGCCTATAATTCTGCCGACGATACCCGTCCTCGCCGATTCACAACCCCGCCCCCTTTTGTAACGATGGATCGCCGCGCGACACACATAGGAACGGACTGCTTTGCGAATGAACGATTGACGGAGGCGGTAAATGAATTCAGGCAAGGTCGCAGCACTCGGAATCATCCTTTTGGCGAGCCCGTTTACGTTAGCGGACGCAAGCTACCAGGAGACCACCCAGATCACGGGTGGAAGTATGGTGGCCCCGCTCAAGTCGATGGGCTTCCTCAGTAAATCCTTGCGCGACATGTTGGCGCCCACTACGACGACAACCATGGTCCATGGCAACCAGAAAGCCGTGGTGAGCAAGGATTTTACCGAGATCACCGATCTCGACAAGGAAACCGTCACCCACATCGACAACCTGCACAAGACCTACACCGTCGTAACCTTCGCCCAAATGCGG
This sequence comes from Acidobacteriaceae bacterium, assembly GCA_049693715.1. Classification (GTDB taxonomy): domain Bacteria; phylum Acidobacteriota; class Terriglobia; order Terriglobales; family Acidobacteriaceae; genus PALSA-350. The sequence continues at coordinate 19,514 of JBAVQC010000016.1, forward strand.
CAGGCGTTCCAGCAGATGCCCAAGCAGATGGAGCAAGCGCAGGACAAAGCGAAACAGGAACAGGCACCGCAGCCACAACGACCAAAAAGCGATGTGAAGACCAGCTTTGACGTTTCGGTGAAGAATACGGGCGCGACCAAGGAGATTAACGGCCTTACGGCACAGGAGCAGTTGGTCACTCTGCAGATGCATGCTACCGATCCCAATGCGGCTGCCACACAAGGTCCCAACGCAGTCACTTATGTAGTCACCACCGACGCGTGGATCACCCCTGATCCGCCGGAGGTAAAGGAAATTCAGGACTTCGACAAACGTTTCGGCCAGAAGTTGATGGAGGGAGTAGACCTGTCGGCTTTTAAAGCGCAAATGACCCATAACATGAGCCAAAGTCCCGAAATGTCTCAGTTGTTCGCGGGCAAGCCCGGATCGGCAGACGCCATGGCAGAGATGGGAAAAGAGATGGCCAAGCTTCAGGGCACGCGGGTCATGGAAGTTACGAGGATGGGCGGCAGCGCAACCGGGCCCGCGGGTGCGCAGAATTCGGACCCTCCTCCCACCACAACCTCTGCGAATTCCAATGGCTCGATGGCGGGGATGTTGGGGTCAGCATTGGGTGGGTCCGTGCTTGGGGGCTTCCACAAAAAGAAGCCACAGCCGGCGTCTGACACACCTACCACGACCACAAATTCTGATGGGACGCAGACCACAAGCACGACCTTGATGGAAACAACGGTGCAGAGGTCGAACTTCTCCCAGGCGTCCGTCTCCTCCACGAACTTCGAGGTGCCGGCGGGATTCAAGAAGGTTGAGACACCTGGCTATGGGGCTGCGGCGAATTAGCAACCAAACATCGTTGATCAGAGGAACGAAAAGCTCATGGCTTCGTGGCGAGAATCAGCGGCGGCGGACCCGGCGCCTCCAGTGTTCGCGCATTCGTGAAGCCGGCTCCTTTTAACCATCTGCTGATTCCTTCAAACGAATAGGTGTCTCCGCTATCGGTGTTCACCCGAGCCCCGAGCCAGCGCGATACTCCACACTCCTGAGCCCGCCGCCAGGTCGAGCACACGGACCGGGCCGGCGGCCGCCGTCCATGCCGCGGACTACCATCAGTTCACCCACAACGGCGCACAAGAAAATCCCCCTTCGCGATGACCGATACCTGATGTCGAAATCGGGGGCCGCGAACGCGAAATAGGCAGGAGTGATTTGCCGCCGCGCGGAAAGACAGGCCTGCAGCGGAGGAGCCGCGGCACTCCATTCATTCGCCGGCGCCGCGCCGCCGCGCTCAGAACGCGTCGCCAGGGAAACCCCTTAGGCCGGAGGTTTTGGTGCGGGCTCCGGAGGAGGTGGAACAGGATCCGCGCTCCGAATCCAGGCTGTGTAGATGATGTCGCGCAACTCCGTTGCTCCGGCCGCGAGCCTTTCCTCCGCGAAGGCCTTTCCTTCCGGCCTCCCTTCGCCGGTAAATGCTCCGGCCTTTTCCAGTTGATAGGTTTTCTCTACCAAGGTATTAGAGTGGCGCAAATAAGCGACATAGTTGTCAAAGACGTCGCCAAGCACATTCGGTTCTTCCGCCTTCACCAGCGGAGCCACGTCTCCTATCCTCACATTTGCGCCGACGAAGACGCTCTCGAAGAGAGCATGTATCTGATGGTCTGTCGTGTATCCATTCGGATTCGGTCCGGACCACCCGTTGGGGTAGATCGAAGTGTGGAGCGGCATCGATCCGTCACCAACATAGTGCCCCAGGATTCCAGCCAGGAAGACAATCTCGGCCTCCAGGGGTTTGGTATCGCGTTTATCGGCAAGCAGGAGCCGGTAGTCCCGCATTGCGCTTTTGAGGCGTTCGTACATCTCCACTGTTTGGTAAGGCTGCGTGCCTACTCTTTCCACCGTGAGTAAGAGATCGGGATGGGCCGCCTGAAGAGGCACGAGTGCGCGAACGTAGTCGTAGCGGTTGCGGGGAAGCGGTCCCAGCAAGGCCACTCGCTCCAGAGCAATAAAGTGGTCCGGGGCGGATTCGGCAGCTAACTGTGGTTCGCCGCGGCCGCGCCAATGGTCCGGCTCGGGAGCATAGTACTCGAGTGCGTTGAGACCCTCTGTCGATTGCAGAAAAGATGGCACGTCGTGGGGAAGATTGATGCCGGCCAATCGATTGATCATGTGATGACCATCTACGCCCCAGGCAAAGGCCTGTTGCGCCGGCATTAGGGAAATGAGAATCAGCGCCGTAAACCAGCGAGATACGGATAAGAAATGCTTTTCGAGCGTCATGAGTGTTTCGGTCCGTTGAGTTTTCTTCCTGGGCGGAGGTGAGGTAGGGCTTTCCGTCACCTCTCCGCTCAGAAGGTTCTAAAACTGAAGCCGAACGCCAAGCTGGATCTGACGTGGACTGTAGATATTGTTGTTGTTGGAGTTGGTCGCCGCGCTGAAGGGGGTAGCGAGATACTGCGTGAGCGTGTTCGTGGTGACACCGTTTGCCGTGGTGGTGCCCAGGGTGTAAGCAGTTGTGTTGACCGCAGTCACATTCTGATGGTTGGCGAGATTAAATGCCTCCGCCAGGAACTCCAGGTTGTAGCGTTCGCGAACCGTGAAGTGTTTGGAGCCGCGAAGATCGAGGAGAATTGTTCTCGGCTGCTGGAAGGTATTACGCTCGAGTCCCGGAATGCGGGACGAACCGCCTGTGCCGGTATACCCACTGCTCACACCGGTTGCGTATCCGGTAGAAAATCCTGAGGTGACGAGTGCTGTTGGGTTGCCGGTGATACTTGCGGAGTAATCGTCGCCATTCTGTGCCGAGAAACTGGGGGAAAGCTGGTAACCATCGACGAGATAGCTCTTCCAGCCGCTGGCCTTCCAAGGCGAGTCGATGATGGCGGTCGCGATGAAACGGTTGGGAATGTTCTGGTTGCTGTTGCCGTACTCGAGATGGAAGTTTCTGGGGTCGAGGACGCTGCTGGAATTTGAGAAAGTGGTGTTGTTTTCGTTGTAGTCAAGAGCGTGTGACCAGGTATAGCTGCTCTGGAACTGTATGTTGTGGCTGATACGGTGCTGCACCTGCACGACAAGCGCGTTATAGCTGGTGTTAATGTTGCTGACGATGTCGGTGATAGAACCGTAGGAGCTGTTGGGCCGGAGTTTCTCTCCCGGAGCCGTCTTTCCGGTTGAGCTGACCGCATACCCGTACAGGTTTGCAGTGTATTGCGCTTGATTCGGCAATCCTGCGAACGCTGAAGGATTATTGTTGACGACAGTGTAGGTTACGCCGACCGGTGCGGGAAGATTGGTGTCGATGAAGTTCGGGAGTTCACGGCCGAACGAGCCCAGCCAGCTGATGCTGAGGACTGTGTTCCAGCCCACATCTTGCTCGACAGCCAGATCCGCCTGATGGATTTGCGGAAGTTGGAAGTGCGGGTCGAAGTAGATGACGTTTGGCGTGACACCCGCACTGGTGCTGAGGATTTGCGGGAAACGCGGAGCGCCGTTAGTAGCTGGGGTGTAATTCGGTGTCTGGAACTGGCTGTTGGGGCTTCCGGTCTGCGCGAGTGCATTGTAAATAGTGGAGTTGATCAGGCGCGCGTTGAAGATGCCATAGCCGCCGCGCAAGACAGTCTTACCATTACCGTAGACATCGAAGGCGAAACCGACCCGTGGAGCGATATTGTTCTTATCGCTGGGGAACGACTCTGTCTGTGGAATGTTGGGATTGGGTAGTTGCGCATTCGGAGTCCGCTCGAACTCGTAGCGCAGACCGATGGTCAGCGAAAGCCGCGGACGAACTTTCCACTCATCCTGGATGAAGCCGGCGTAGTCGCCGGTCTGGAACTCGAAACCGAGCGGACCGAAGCCCTGATTGTAGGTTGAGTAGTGGCCGGTTAGACCAGCGGTCGCGGGATTCTGTGACTGATAGTAGTCCGTAAGATAGTTTGCCACCGAGGTGTAGGAGTAAGCACCGTAGTAGTTCGAGATATTTTCGCTGAGATCGTTGGTGTGGATGTAATCGATGCCGAACTTGATGTTATGGTTGCCGCGGACATAATTCGCCGTATCGCTGATCTGCCAGCGGCGCTCATCCGGATAGGCTGGCCGAGGATAAAAGGAGGGTGTACCGAACTGAAATGCGCCGGTGATGAAGACGTTGGGTGGAATGCCGAAGGGGTTACCGTATCCGGGGGGCTGGAGCAGGGTGTTGTTCTCGTAGGTTGTGGGCGTTTCCGGGCCGGCAAACTCGAAGTCTCGGCCGTATTGGTATCGGACTTCATTGGTGAGGGTCGGGGTGATCGATGTGTCCAGCCTCGCGACGCCCCAGGTGTCGCGAGCATATACGTTTCCAATGCTCTGCGTACCATACTGGGCCGTTGCGTTCGTCTGCTGACCGGATGGTGAGATGAAACGGAGACGATTGGCTTCGCCGCTGAGGTGGTTCCGTTCATTGATCTGCCAGTCGACCTTGGGAAAAAAGAGAGTCTGATCCGCAAAACGGGCTGCCGGTCCGAGCAGAGCCGACAGGCCGGCCTGGCCGTTGATGTAGTCGGTGACGCCGGCCGAGTAGGTGGGAAGATTGAGCTGTGACTGCAGTGTACAGGCACTGCTATCGGCGAAGAAGTTGGAATCGTTGGTTGCAGTGATCGGCGCGGTCGCGCCGGCGCCGGGGCAGGTCTTGCCCGCCGGGAGCGTAGCCGACGGTCTCGCAAAGAAGTTCGCCGGGGAACTGGGTACGGTCACAATCGGAAAGTCGTGATAGAAACGGTCGAGTGCGAAGAAGAAGAATAGTTTGTCGTGTATGAGCGGACCGCCGACCGCAAAGCCCTCCTGCTTGCGAATATCGGTTGGCTTCACATGCGTCGAGACGAATGGTCCGCCGGGAACGGTTTGCACGGTTTCCTCCGTGTAATTGTTGAACGCCGCCAGGGCGGAGTCGCGATCCAGAAAATATCCTTCTCCGTGGAACTTATTGCCACCGCTTTTGGTGACCGAGTTGACCACGCCTCCCGCCGCGCGTCCATACTCGGTTGAGTAATTTGACGTGTTGATCTGAAATTCCTGGATCGCTGACTTTGGCGTCGAATACCCGACGTTGGTTCGGCCTCGCTCCTCGGAGAAGAATGCCTGATTGTCATCTGCCCCGTCGATCGTGATGTTGTTCAGCAGCGTGCTTTGTCCACGGAAGCTCAAAAGACCGAACCCCCCTGACTCGACCACGGCCGGCGCCTGCAAGGCATAGGCTGACCAGCGGTAGTTGTTTACCGGTAAATCCTCAAGAACCTTAGACCCGATCGTTGTCGTGAAGTCGTTGTTGATCGTGTTGATAGCCGGGGCTGCTCCCGAAACTTCTATTGTCTCGGTGGACGATCCCGGGGCAAGAGTCGGTTCCAGGTCGGTCAACGAACCAACCGAGACGACAACCTGGTTGGACTTCGACGCCTCAAATCCAGGCGCCGCGACATCCACGGTATACATGCCAGGCTGAAGATGAATGGCGCGGAAGAAGCCCGAATCGTCGGTGGTGATCGTCTGTGCAGCGTCGGTACTGTTGCTGTGAATCGTTACCGTGGCGCCCCTGATAAATGCGCCGCTCCTGTCTTTGACGTTGCCGCCAATTGCGCCGTCGACGGCCGTTTGAGCCACACTTGCAATCGAGCTGAAGATCCAGATGAACGATGCTGCTTTTCTAAGCGTCATGACGCCTCTCCATGGCACGGGTGTTGCGTGCATTGCTGTGTTTTGTGACCGCACATCTCGGGCGAGATCGAACGAGCGGGAAAAGTTCCTGCGAACGCAGCTTGCTGTTTGCGGTCGGGAGACCAGAAGCGAGGGTACGTTGCAACCGTTAATGCACCAATAACGGGGGATGAGAGCACGATGAAAAGACTACACATGTCTGACATCTCATGGCTTGGTGGCAAGAATCAATGGAGATGGACCCGGCGCCTCCAGTGTTCGCGCATTCGTGAAGCCGGCCTCTTGGAGCCAGCCGCTGATTTCTTCAAACGAATAGGTGTCTCCGCTATCGGTGTTCACCAGCATGTTGAGGGCAAAGAAGAGCCCGTTCAGCGGCCCGGTTCTATCCGCATTCACCAGAAATTCGGCAACAG
>JBAVQC010000017.1:0-3372 GCA_049693715.1 Acidobacteriaceae bacterium
CGGCATGCCGTGCCCGCTGCAACAGCGCCGGAATCTTTCCAGCCGGCCGCGGCGCGCGAGGCTGGTTTCACGCTCGTAGCGCCGGCGTCCCGCCGGCTCTTTTGCAGTTGCAGTCGCATTTGTGAATCGCGCCGCAGCGCGATTCATCCTGAGAACCGCCAGTGCCGGTTCGAAGGGCTGCGGCCGCCCGCTTTTTAGCCGGGCGCACGTCTCACGCGAAGCGGCGTCGCGTTTTATCCCGCCAAAGGCTATGCCGCCCTGGAAAATCTGCAATTCCCTCTGAGTGTCGGAGAAATGCTCCCCATCTTGAGGATGGCGAAGGAATTCAAACGCAAGTTCTGAGAGCGATGCGCCAAGTTGTGCCCGCCCTTCAAAAACCGAAGAGTGCGTCACCCGCCAGTAGGCTCATGCAGCATCGCAATCTGTTGGTAGCGCGTGTGAAAATCACATCCTATAATCATCGTCGCTCGGCTCCGTTCTTCCGAGCCTTGGTCGTGGACGCTACCAATTCTACTCGGGGGAAGGAGCCGACAACGTCATCTAATCAGGAGGGCTCATTCGTGCGTAATTAATGTTGGTTGCTGTGTGGAAGAACACGTCGTAAGCCGTGGGGCCTACCTCCGAATCGTCGTTCGGGTCGTGGGGATTCACCCGACTTCGAAAGCGGAATAGGTTGCCGTACTGGTCTTCCTTCCGCGAGAAATGATACTTGAGGCTGATGGAATACACGCCTAGCGACGATAGTGTATGGAGTTCGTTTGGTTGGGAGATACCGTCATGGTTCTCGTCGATCCACAGCCGCAAAGATGAGTATATTGCATCACGCGAGTCGATGATACTGTCACCGTTGCCGCCATTCGCGGGCAGATCGTAGACGGCAAGCGCAAGGAAGCCGTTTGGATTACTGGACGGCGGCTGTGGAGTGAAGTTGCCAAAGAGTTCTTTGCCGTTGTGGACCAAGCCATCAGAACCCGGAAGCGCCAAGAAAGCGTTACTTGCACCCTGGGCTGTCCAAGCCATCTGGACCGGAGTTCCCGTACCTGAGATGTCGAACTTCACGCCGTTCGCGGCGCTCGTCAGAAAGAACCCTTTTCCACTCACGTCAACGATTATGGGGGAGCTGCAATTGACTCCACCTGGAGGTGCTTCAAGGCCCGGACCAGAACCGGACCCTCCCTGGCAGGGGCCGCTGGAACCGCCGCCGCTTGCGGCACACGCCCCGTTACTATTGCAAATCCCGGAGCAACAGTCGTAGCCGGTATTACATCCTTTGCCGGTTGGCGTGCAGCAGGCTGTATCGTTAAAGACCTGCTCGTAAACGCCCGAACAGCCTACCCCGCATTTCCCGGCTGCCACCACCGACCCACACGACCACGGCGCGAGGGTATTCACGCTCTGTGTGCCAGAACCGGGGAGAACGGAGTCCAGCTCATCGGTGAATGTACCATTTGCGGTGCAGCAGGCGGTGCCCGGACAGTCAAATGTCAGCATAGAAAAATTTCCGCACTGCGAATTGGTTTGCGCTTGCGACCTATTGGCTATGAGAGGCAGCATGACGAAAACGCCGACAAGCACGATGAGTCTGAGCACGCTGATGAGTGTTTTATTCATGGCGCTTTTCTCCTCGCTCTAGAATATGCAGGGAAGAATATTGTGCCTCACTCCTGCGATGGCGCAGCCGCTGGTGGCCAGTTCTGGAACGGGTCGCCGGGGAAGTACCTTCCCCGGTCCATGTTTGTAAATTTGCCGGGCTGATTGGGATCGGGAATGCCGAAGGCGATCAGGGCACCATCCCAGCGCATTCCATCCTCAAAAAAGAAATAATGGGGCTCTATCGAGATCAGCGTCACCTGCTCCAACGGCACAAACGCCTCGACGCTAGACTGCAATTCATCAAAGTGGTCTGCGAGTTTAATGACAAGCGTTTGCCCCGGCGCAAACGAAAGCGGACTGCCTCCCGAATCGTGCGGCGAAAGTGTCCCATCCCTGTGAGTGAAGAAATCATTGGCAGGTATTTTGCCAAGCTGTAGTGAATAGTTCGCTAGGGTCTTCGTGAGCCCTTCCGTAGCACTGGGGACAGACACGTAGATTTGAGCCCAATCGATAGTTTTGTTCGTGCGGTTCTTGAGGACGAAGGACATATTTTTCAGCCAGTCGTTGTTTGCTTGGAATGGCGTGCCAGACTGCAACACCCTCGGCCCGCCCATAACGCCGGTTTGAATGACCTGATCGCCTACGGTTACCCTCTCGATTGTTACCGGGGACATTCTGGTTTGCCGTCCGATGTATACGGTTCGGTCGAGTCCCTGCGGTGGAAGGCTGGCTGCCGGTATGAGGTAGCCCAGAACCGCAAATAATGCCACGAGCATCTTGGTACGTTGCATAAGTCCTCCTCGCCGTCTATATGGCCTTCTTCTTTACGGCGGCCAATACTTTGGTTTCTTGGTCTGGCTGGAGCTTGCCCACCCACATATCAGTCACAACTCCGGCATCGTTGACAAGCATCAGCGTCGGCGTTGCTGTTATCCCAACGGAGTTCAGCGGGACTTGCTTTACGTCGTCAACACGCACGCCGCCATTGCTGAGGTATTGCTGCCCTTCGGTGACCGACTGCGGCAAGACGGCTACTATTTTCACGTTCGCCCCGGCCGTTGTCAGAGTGTGGTAGAACGGGACGCTATCCTTGCAGTAGTGGCAGGTTGTGGAGATGGCCATGACGAGCGTTCGGTGGTTTTTTGCCCAGTCTACCCCCACGAGATGACCGTCCACCTTCTTGCCTTGAACGATCTCAGACGCGGAGACGATGTTCGGCTGGCGTAAATTGGGTTTGGCGAGGACATAGGTCTTAAACAGTACGACGGAGATCAAAACCGCGACTACAATGGTTGCTGCATTGGCTGTCGTTTCAATCTTTCCAGCGATATTCATACTGTGCCTCCCGTGAGACGTCTAGAACTCGCGGTGTGACCGCTGTAGCCACGCTCTATGGGACCTCTTACGCTCAGAGAATAGCAATGTCAAGCGACTTTATTACTTGTTGGAGTATGTTACCTTTGTACATCCTAAAAGCGATTGTGATTGTGTCGGTGGAATAGCACGCTGGTGGCCGACCCTTCCACACCACCTCGAGGTACGCAGTTGGATTTCCGGGTGGCTGATTAGATGACGTTGTCGGCTCCTTGCTCCGAGTAGACTTGGTAGCTGTTGACGACCAAGGCTCGGAAGAAAGGAGCCGAGCGATGATGATTATAGGATGTGATTTTCACACGCGCTACCAAACGATCGCAATGCTGGATGAGGCCACTGGGGAGTTAACCGAACGGCGCTTGGATCATCAGTCGGGAGAAGCCGAAGCGTTCTACCGGAATTTGC
>JBAVQC010000018.1:0-5950 GCA_049693715.1 Acidobacteriaceae bacterium
CAGAGATCCCTCGGCTTCGCTCGGGATGACAGAAAGGGGAGGGTTGTTGTGAGGGAGAGGGCGGTTGCCAAAGGGCAGGGTGGTTGTCAGTCGGCAAAGGACAGGGTGACGGTTAAAGGGGAGCTCGGTCGTCAAAGTGCGAAATCAAAAAGTCACAGGCTCTCGGGATGACAAAGGAGAGGGCGGTGCTTTCGGGAAGAGAGGTTGCTGAGGTACGGTTCCCATTCAGCATCCTCTCTTCCTGGAATCGCACCCTCCCCTTTGTCATCCCGAGCCGAGGGATCTCTGTGTGGATGCCGCTTCTTGGGAATGTTTTTCTACCAAAAGCAATTGTTGGGCTGGGCCCGTCCAGTTCCTTTGGCCTCATTTGGAAGGCACATCCGCTCAGCGGCCGTAGCTTAGCCTCATGGCTAGTTGGTCAGGTAGTCCCGCGCGCATGATGCGCATTTGCGCCAGGCGGAAATCGTAAGGCACGCGGCGGAACTCGACCAGCATGCGCTCATCATCGTAGAGCGCAAAGGCGGCGCGGCGATCATGATCCCTGGGCTGGCCCACCGAACCGGGATTGATCAAATAACGCGCCCCTGGGACCAAAACCAGCTCCGACAAGTCCGGCTCATCGTCACTCGAGTAAACGGGATCGAGCTTGAACCAGTCCTCACCGTGAGCGGCGAACCCACCCTGCAGATGCGTGTGGCCGAAGAAATTGATGCGGGTCTCCGCTTGCTTAAGCGGCAGCCTGGCATCGCGCACCGAGAGCAGGTATTCATCCTCGTCGAGATAGGACCCGTGCATACAGCTCACCTGGGGACCATCTGGCGTGACCGGTCCTCGCACCATATGCTGCAGCCAATCGATGTGCTCTGGCGTGAGCACCTGGCGTGTCCAGCGGGCAGCGCGGCTCGCTACGGGGTTAAAGTCCTCCAGCGATAATTGTCCGCTGCAAGCGCGGTCGTGATTGCCCCGGACAAACGTCTCGCCCAAGCCCCGTACACGCTCGATGACCTCGTTCGGCGCCGCCCCATAGCCTACGACATCGCCCAGGTTCCAGACCACGTCGTGGGGCGGGGCAGCCTCAAGCACCGCCTCGAGGGCATCGATGTTGGCGTGAATGTCGGAAAGGAGTAAAGCGCGCATAAGTGTCCGTGCCAGTTCGACGGCACACTTTTCAGGAGCCTGGCGCCACCCGAAATCAGCCGCAAACGATCAGAATATCAGACTGCCTCGACGCTGCGTACCCAATGGCCGGGGGCCTGCTCCACCAAAATGCCGGCTGTGGTATCGGCCGTGGCAAGCGTGGCCAGCGGCTGGTTGCGGTCGGTGGTGAGGGTGGGCACCGCACCCAGCAGGCTCTTGGTATAGGCATGCCGGGGGTGGAGAAAGATCTGGTCGCGCGTCCCGGTCTCTAACAGCGTGCCCCGGCGCATCACGGCAACCCGGTCGGCAACCTGTGCGACCACGGCCAGATCATGGGAGATGAACAGCATGCCCAAGCGGTTACGCTGCTGCAGGTCCTTAAGCAGAAGCAGTATCTGTGCCTGCACAGTGACGTCCAGAGCCGTGGTAGGCTCATCGGCGATCAGCAGGGATGGATGATTCACCAGCGCCATGGCGATCAGCAGGCGCTGGCGCTGGCCCCCGGAAAACTGGTGAGGGTAGTCGCGCCGGCGCTGCTCAGGCTCGGCAATCGCCACTGCCGTCATTGCCTCTACCACAGCGTCGCGCACCTGCTTGCGGCTCAACTCCGGCTGATGGGCTTCGATGGCTTCGGCGATCTGCCGTCCCACCGGCATAACAGGATTGAGAGCCGTCATGGGCTCCTGAAAAATCATGGCGATCTTACGCCCACGATAGCGACGCATCTGCTCCGGTTTGAGGGTCAACAGGTCATGGCCCTCGAAACGGATCGCGCCTTCTACGCGCGCCGCGTTTTCGAGCAGGCGCAGGATGGACAGCGAGGTCAGTGACTTTCCCGATCCTGACTCGCCCACCAGCCCCAGGACTTCACCCTGCGCGACAGAAAAGGTCAGATCCTGGACTACCGCCTGGTCGCGAAAATAAATGGAGAGCCGGTCAACTTCGAGCAGGGTAGCCACGGGCCAAGATTACAACATGGGGGGCGGCGGCAGTTGTAGCGGTGACAGTGGCTGAAAACTACAGCCCCTGGCCAAAGCCAGGGGCTGGGTGGAAGGTTCTCGATGACTAATGCTTGCCGTCCATGGTGATACCGCCAGGCGTTTGCTGGTTCTTCTTCGCTTCGTTGTCTTTACGGGTCGTCATCGTCTTATCGCGCCATTGATCGAACAACGCCATGTCTGCCTTGTGTGCAGCCTCATCGCCGCAATCCAGGTCGGCCTTGCGCCGGTAGAGCAGGCTGAGATAGGACATCGCGTCATCGTACCCTGGGCGCAGATTGATCGCTTGCTGCAGCGCCTTGATACCCTCGTCGACAATCGGCCCGTTCTGTTCCGCCAACTTCTGGCAAGCGCCCTTGTCCTTGATCATGTCGCCGTTATCTTGCATCCCCAGGCCGTTACGCGTCTGAATGGCGTTCTTGTAGGCAACGCGCCAATCGATGACGCCGATGGTGTAATGCGCCACAGGGTCATTGGCGTCGACGACCGTGACCTTCTTCTGCCAATCCTTGGCTTCCTGGGTCTTACCCGTGTTCAGGTAGACCGCTGCGATCCCTCGCAGGGCCGTCAGATCGTTGGGGTCCTTGGCCAGCACTTTCTGATAGGCGTCCACTGCCAGCTGCGCATTCTTCGTGTTTTCTGGCGTGTTGGCGTCCGGAACTACCTGCTGAGCGTAAGCCGTGGCAAGATACAGAGGTGCATTCTCGAGGGTCGGATCGAGCCGTTCCGCGTTCTGGAAGTGGTCGATGGCCTCTTCAAACTTGGCGTTCTTATACGCCTGCACACCCTTAATCAATTGATCGCGAGCCTGTAGCTTGCTGCAGCCGGTTACCATGGTCAGCAGCGATAGGGTGGCGACCGCCAGCACCGGAATATATGCGCTTCGCTTCATTCTGGTTTAAATCTCCTTAGTGATCGCCAGGCTATCGCCTGATCTCCTACAAGCTTACCCGGCCTGCGACTCGAGGGGAAAAATCTCCGCGCAGTGATTGTAATTGGTTTCCGCCTGCTGGCAAGCCCTGCCCAAAAAACAGAGTCCGCAGCTGCTCAGAAGCAGCCGCGGACGATTTGCAAGGACGCTAAATTTTCGACCTGTATCTGTTTGTCGTGGTGGCTCATGCAGCAGGGTCAGGCTACCTTTCCTTCACTCCCAGCACTGCTGAAACAGCAGCGGCTGGATACCGTGGCCCGGCCTGCAACAACGATACGATTCTACTGCCCCGCCGCCACCTTTGGCGTAATGAGGCCAATGTGATCGACGCCCGCCTCGTGACCGATGTCGAGCACGTCCGCCACTGCGGAGAAGTCCAGTTCCGGATCTCCTTTGACGAACATGACCTTCTCGGCTCGGGTGGCAAAAATCCCTTCCAGCTTATTTAATAGATCGCCGTGGGAAACGTCCAGCTCATTGATCTTGTAACCGGGAACACCACCACCGGGCCGATGCGTAACCTGGATCACGATGGTGCGGTCGTTATCCTGCTGCTTTTGCGGCTCCTTCGGAGGCTGCGGCACCAGGGCATCGAGTCCCTTCGGCGTTACCGGCGTGATGACCATGAACACGATCAGCAGCACCAGCAACACATCGATCATCGGAGTCACGTTGATGCTTGCATTGAGCCCACCACCACCGCCAGTATCGAATGCCATTTTTCGTCCCTCGTTTCCTGAATTCTTTTGAGCGTTAGGCCGGCCAGCTCACTGTCCGGCTGGTGGAGCGGGCGGTGGCGTAGTTTGATCCTGCCGACGATCGGTCAGCAGACCTACCTGATCTACCCCAGCGGTACGTACATCGTCAATGGCATCCATGACCGAGCCATATTGCGCCCGGGCGTCTGCACGCATGAAGATCTGCTTCTCGGTTTTGTTCTGTAACAGGTCGGCGACCTTGGCCCCGAGGTCTGCCATAGAGACCTGGTTTTGCCCCAGGTACACTTTGTTATCCCGGGTGATGGCGACGACGACCGCATCTTCCTTATCGGCGTCGGGCATCGAAGTGGGGTCCGTGACTTTGGCCAGCTCGATATTCACCTTGTTTTGAAGCATTGGGGTGATGACCATGAAAACGATCAGCAGCACCAGCATCACGTCCACCATGGGAGTGACGTTGATGTTGGAATTAACTTTAGCGCCTTCGTTTCTTACGACGATTGCCATTGTTTTGCTCCGTGGGTTAAGCGGCTATAGCGTTTTCAAAGTGAGTGCCGGTAGATGTTGACTGGCCCGCACCAACTATGAAAACGCTCCAGGCTGCCCACCTTCAAGATGACTTTCTGTGAGTCCGGTGAAAACCACCAGGTTGGAACGGATTTTGTAGCCCGTTCCAACCGGTGCAGGATTCCCGCTGTTGAGTGCTTGAACAGGCGCCGTTTAGCGGCGGTGGCTCTGCTTGATGAAGTAGTCAATCAATTCGCTGGAGGAGTTGTCCATCTCCACATCGAAGGCTTCCACCTTGCCAGTGAAGTAGTTGAAGGTCATAACGGCCGGGATGGCTACCAGCAATCCGAAAGCTGTGGTGACCAGGGCTTCAGAGATACCGCCGGCGACTGCGCCGATACCGGAGGTCTTCTGGGTTGCGATCTGTTGGAAGGCGTTCAAGATACCGACCACCGTTCCGAACAGGCCGATAAAGGGTGCTGTGGAACCGATGGTTGCCAGACCGCCCAGACCCCTCTTCAACTTGGCGTGGACAATGGCTTCGGAGCGCTCAAGAGCGCGCTTGCTGGATTCGATCTGTTCCTCGGTGATCGCGCCGCCACTGCCATAGTTGCGGAACTCCTGCAAACCGGCGGTGACCACTTCGGCCAGGTGAGACTTCTTATTACGGTCAGCAACCTTCACTGCTTCGTCGAGTTTGCCTTCCTTGAGGGCGCCGGCAACCCGTGGCGCAAACTCCCGGGACTGCTTGCGAGCCGCGCTGAAATAGAGAGCGCGGTCAATGATCACAGCCAAGGACCAGATGGACATGACAAACAAAATGGCGACGACGGCCTTAGCCGCGTTGCCCATGTTGTGCCACAGGTCCATGGGAGAGAAGCCGACGGTTTGTCCGGAATCCTGAAAGAAGTACATACCGAGGGCTGCCTGATGGGTGAGGTGGGCGAGAATCACTGAATCTTTCCTCCTACGGAATAACTTTCGTTATAGCTCTGAAACAACCAGATGCTAGCACTCGACAACTTCGTTACGAAATGACCCGAAGTGGCCACAAAGGGGATAGCCGGCTACCACCTCCTGGTTAAAGGGTGGTGGCGCCGGCACACATCGAATTAACCACCGAGATTGAAGACTACGTTGACGGTAGTTTCAACTTCGACAGGGTCTCCGTTAAGCAAATACGGTTTGTAGCGCCAGGCGCGGACCGCATCCAAAGCTGCCTGCTGCAGCATCGGAGGACCGCTCACGACTCTGAGATTCTCAATGCCGCCACTCTTGGAGATCGTAGCCTGCAAGACAACGGTTCCTTGAATGCGGGCTGCTTTGGCGATTGCCGGGTACTGAGGCACCGTCTTCTGAAGCAAATTACCCTGCATGACGCCGGACGAAATACTCAGCTTCTTGGGTGGTGCAGCCTTGACGATCGCTGGGCCCGATCCGATACCGCCGAGAATACCCCCCATCACACCGCCGGGGGTTCCACCGCCCATACCTTCCATACCGGAAACACCGGCCATAGCAGGCGGGGCAGAAGACTCCTTGATCTGCTTAATTTCTTTTGGGATCTTGCTTGGCGCCTGCAATTGATTGTTGAGCATCTCAGACTTGATCTTGACCTGTACCGGCGCCTGAGGTGGTGGTGGCGGGGGAGGGGGCGG
>JBAVQC010000019.1:0-14511 GCA_049693715.1 Acidobacteriaceae bacterium
CTATGTACAAAATGTTAAACCACATAGAATCAACAGCAGATTTGGGCCGCGTTTTGTTCATTGGTTTCATGACCTCGCCGCAGGCGAGGTCACCGGCTCCCTATGGAGCGAAGCCGAGGGATCTGCAGTTCATTCCACCGGCGACCAATTTCAGATCGAAACCCCATGCTCCCCTACTTGGCATCCAACACAAAACTATCCTTCAACTCGACCCTCTTATCCGCCGCATCCGGATCCACCACCCGAAACATCTTCGCCTCCGCGTGCTTACCCTCTAACGTAATCACCTCGTAATTGAAATTCGGGTAAGTTCCTGCCTGGTACAGATCCTGGTCCCCACGAATAAAAATCGGGTAAGGACGAGCCCCGCCGCCACCCGAAATCACATGCATAATCCCATTCATCTCAAACCGCTCGTAATTATGGATATGTCCATTAAACACAACAAACTTAGCCCGGGACTTACCCGCCCAGGCCTCTAACTCATGCCGCAACCTAAGAGTGGAAGGGTCGGGGATGCCCAACATGAACGCAGTTTGCAAGTCCGAAACCAGCGGCACATGAAATAACAGGAAAACAAAATCCGCGGACGAAGGAATATGCGCCAGCTGCGCCTGCAGCCAACGATGCTGCGGCCATCCACCACCCATGAAAGTGCTGCTATCCAGCGTGATGAGATAGATATTGCCCAATTGCACCGAATAGTAGCTGTGGTTTTCCACCTGCGGATAAGCCGCAAAGTAGTTCGCAATCCCCTTGGCAGGATCAGGAAGCCCTTCATGGTTGCCGATCGTGGGATAGATGCGCAGCCGCTCTTGCGTCCACGCCGCTGTCTCCTGGTTGTAGACCTTCCAGTCGGCCGGGTCACTCCCGTGAAAAGGCATATCGCCCGTAAGCAGCAGAATGTCGGGCTTCTCCTCGGCGACCTTTTGCGCCAGCCACTTGCGCACTCCGGGCTGCGTGTCGGAAGTATTGCTGGGGTCGGTAAACCGCATGTCGCCATAAACCACAATGCGCAGCGGTGGCCCTACCGGTAGATCCGTAACCCTAAAAGTAGGGGCGCCTTCGTCCTCCGCCCCTGGCCCTTGCCCAAAGACCCCGGGCGTCAGAGCGGCAACGGCCAGCAAGAACCACACAGCCTTGCGCATCCCTACCGGCCACCGCCGACAAAGTGCACAATCTCCAACCTGTCCCCGTTCGCCAAGTGAGCATCCGCCCACTCGGCCCGGGGAACAATGTTGCCGTTATATTCAATCGCCACCCGGTCCCCTTTAAGACCGAGCTCGCCAATCAAGTCTTGCAGGTTGGCCCCGGGCGCCAGTTGCTCAAATTCACGCGTCTGCCCATTCAGGACGAAATACATAGAGGGAGACTATCACTCCCTCAGCTACGTTCAGGGAGTCGGCGTACCCATCACCCACCGCTTCATGCGCGTGAATGCCGGCTCCGCTTCCTCCGCGGAATAATAGATCGACCGATTCAACGCCTTGAGCGTCTGGATCGCTTCAATGCGCGGATCCGCATTCCCCAAAGGTCCCTTGGGCCGAGTGTCCGCACAATATTCATCTGCCAGGTATTCGATGGCGTGACCAAGAATCTCGATCGCCCGCCCTTCTTCCGGAGACAACTGGCGGCGCACAAAAGGCCGCAGTTCGACTGCTGAGCTCAATCCCGTAACTAAACCTGCTTGCGAAATCTCCAATAAACTATGCAACATGGTATCCCCCGTACGGGGGGTATCGGCGTAAAGTGGAACACCTTGAGAGTTCTACCAGAAAAACCACCGGCGCCGTGGCCGCTAACACCGGGATGCGATTGTCATCGCACCATAACCGCTGCTTGACTCCAGCAAAGCGAAAACTTACAGTCGAACCAGAGCGCTAGAAAATGCAAACTCCCGATTACTTTTGGAACTACCTTCCCCTGCTGATGCAGATTCTGGTGGCGGTGGGCTTTGGAGCTGGCATCGTTACCGCTTCCTGGTTCATCGGGCGGCATCGCAACAGCGCGGTCAAGCTGTCGTCCTACGAATGCGGCATCCCGGCAGAGGGCGACGCTCGCGGCCGCTTCTCCGTCCGCTTCTACATGGTCGCCATGCTCTTCATCCTGTTCGACGTCGAAGCCGTCTTCATGCTTCCCTGGGCCGTGGTCTACCGCGATCTGCCCAAACTCGTCGGCTCCCGCATGTTCGGCTTCTGGGAAATGGTCGTCTACCTCGGCTTCGTCCTGGTCGGGCTCTTCTACGTGGCAAAAAAAGGAATCCTGGACTGGTCCTCCGATAAGGCGGATCTCTGATGGACGCCCCGACAGACAAAGACGCCGTCCTCACGGCCCACGCCCAGAACCACGCCATCGCTGCCCTGCTGGCCGTCAAGCCCTCCTGTATCACCAACGCCCGCTTCGACCTCGGTGAGCTGACCCTGTGGATCAACCGCGATGACCTTCGCCCCGTGTGCCGTACCCTTAAAACCGCGGGCTATAACTTCCTGGTCGACGTCACCTGCGTGGACTGGTACCCCAGCGAACCCCGCTTCCAGGTGACCTACCACATCCTTTCCCACAGCCTGAAGGAGCGCCTCCGCCTCTGTGTAATGGTTGATACCCTCGATACAGAAGTGGACAGCATCACTCCCGAGTGGCCATCGGCTAACTTCTATGAGCGCGAAGTCTGGGATCTGTTCGGAGTGCGCTTCGCGGGCCACCCCAACTTGCGCCGCATCATGATGCCCGATCAATGGGAAGGCCATCCCTTACGCAAGGACTACCCGGTGGAGGGCTATCGCTAGTGGATGCCGCAGACTTTGTCATCGCCCCGCTGATCGAACCTCGAGTCGAGGAAGGCAACAAAGACCGCACCATGGTCCTCAACATGGGGCCGCAGCATCCCTCGACCCATGGCGTCCTCCGCCTGGTGCTCGAAATCGATGGCGAAACCGTCCTCCGCCTCGTTCCCGACATCGGCTTCCTGCACACCGGCATCGAGAAAACGTGCGAAGCCAAGTTCTATCAGCAGGTCGTTCCCCTCACCGACCGCATCGACTACCTCAGTCCGATGTCCAACAATCTCTGCTATTGCCTGGCGGTCGAGAAACTGCTGCAGTTGGAAATCCCGCCCCGGGCGCAGTTCCTGCGTGTGCTGCTCAATGAGCTCACCCGCCTCCAGTCGCACCTGGTCTGGCTGGGAACCCACGCCATGGATATCGGAGCCCTCACCCTCTTCCTCTACACCTTCCGCGAACGCGAAGAGATCCTCAAGATCTTTGAGGATGTCAGCGGCCAGCGCATGATGGGCTCTTATTTTCGCGTCGGAGGCATCGCCCTCGAACCACCCGTAGACTTCTATGAGCGAGTGCAAAGCCTGCTCAAGATCATGCCGGAAAAAATCGATGAGTACGAGAACCTGCTCAACGGCAATCCCATCTGGGTAAGCCGCCTGCAGGGAGTCGGCTACCTCAGCGCCGCCGATGCCGTCGCCCTGGGAGTGACCGGGCCGCCCTTACGCGCCAGCGGCGTCGATTGGGATCTGCGCCGCGACATGCCCTACTCCGGCTATGAGAAGTTTCAGTTCAAGGTGCCCACCTCCACCGTGGGCGACGTGTGGACCCGTTACATCCTGCGGGTTGAGGAAATGCGCGAGTCGGTCAAAATCTGTCAGCAAGCCCTCGACGGCATGCCCACCGGACCCTTGAAAGCCGATGCGCCCAAAGTAGTGCTCCCCGATCGTGAAAAGATGAAGACCCAGATGGAATCCCTCATCTATCACTTTAAGATTGTGACCGAGGGATTTGCCGTGCCGGCCGGCCAGGTCTACCAGGCAATCGAGTCTCCACGCGGCGAAATGGGTTATTTCGTGGTCAGCGATGGCACCGCCAAGCCGTACCGGGTGCACATGCGCAACCCTACTTTTGCTTCCCTGCAGGCTCTGGAAACCATGTGCAAGGGCCGGCTTCTCGCCGACGTGGTCGCCGTCATCGGGTCTATCGACATTGTGCTCGGGGAGATTGACCGATGAGCGACGATGCGGACTACGGGGTGCAGGTCCGCCGGCAAGTCTGGGACTCGCTGACCAGCATGCTCCGCGTCTACGCTCACGCCGCCGGCCTTAACGCAGGCGATGAATATCTGGTAGCCGGCAGCGCCGAAGAAGCTTCGGTCAAGCACCGGGAGTCGGCACTGAACTTGCGGTTCAACGCCGAAACCGGCGTGGGTTGCTGGCAGATTATGCAGCCTGCTCGCGACGAGTTTGGTGAGTTTCGCATCGAAACCGACGGCACGCTCAATTTCCCGGCAGGCTCCAAGCCCCTCGACGCAGCCGCCATCGAGTGGATAGAACATCTGGCCCACGTCACATCGACAGCTATCTCTTAAAATCAAATCATGAGCACCGAGATCAAAACCATCTTCAGTTCAGCCCTGGCCGCGCGCTTCGATCGCATGGTGACGCTCTATCCGCTGCGTCGATCGGCGCTCATCCCCATGCTGCTCTATGCCCAGGACGAGATCGGCTATCTCTCCGATCCAGTGATCAGCGAAGTGGCTGCCCGCATCGGGATCACCGAACTCGATGTGCGAAACGTCCTCAGCTACTATTCCCTGCTGCACACCAAGCCCGTGGGCAAGTATCATGTACAGGTATGCACCAACATCAGTTGCATGGTGCGTGGTGGCAATGAGTTGTTGACCCACTGCAAGCAGAAGCTGGGTATCGGCAACAAAGAAACCACGCCCGACAAGCTTTTCTCTCTGGAAGAAGTAGAGTGCATTGGGGCCTGCAGCTGGGCTCCCGCCGTCCAAGTGAACTACGACTTTCACGAAAATCTAACCCCGGACGCGATGGACAAAGTCCTCGCCGACTATCGGTCCCGGAGCGAACTGCCGATCTAAGCACCCCCCCGGAGAAAACCATGGCCTATCTCGTCTCCCATCCAGATGAAGTGAAGGTGATCTCGTACCGCTTCGGCAAGGGTGCGACTGACATCGATAAGTACCTCGAGCTGGATGGATACAAATCCGCACGCAAGGCCATCGAACTGGGCGCGGACGGCATCATCGCCGAGATGAAAGCCTCCAACCTGCGCGGCCGCGGCGGCGCAGGCTTCCCAACCGGGATGAAATGGTCGTTCGTCCCCAAGCAATCCGCGAAACCGAAATACGTTCTGGTCAACGGAGACGAAAGCGAACCCGGTACCTGCAAAGACCGCCTCATCTTCGAGTACGACCCCCACTCCATCATCGAGGGAGTCATCATCGCCGGCCTGGCCATCGGTTCAAAAATGGGCTTCATCTATCTGCGCGGCGAATATCGTTATCTGCTCAAGATCATGGAGAAAGCCATCGACGACGCCTACGCCAAAGGCTTTCTGGGCAAGAACATCTTCGGCAGCAATCTGGATTTCGACGTCATCTCCCACACCGGAGCCGGCGCCTATGAAGTCGGCGAAGAGTCGGCTCTGATGGAATCGCTCGAAGGCAAGCGCGGCATTCCCCGCATTCGTCCTCCCTTCCCTGCGGTCGTCGGTCTCTACGGCGGCCCCACCATCATCAACAATGCCGAGACCCTGGCCACCGTTCCCCACATCTTCCGCATCGGCGGTCCGGAATACGCCAAGATCGGAACCGAGCGTAACGGCGGCACCCGGCTCTTCTGTCTCAGCGGGAATGTAGCCAAGCCCGGAGTCTACGAGCTGCCCATGGGCTACAACCTCAAGAAGATGATCTACGAGGTCGGCGGCGGCATCCCCAACGGCAGGTCATTGAAGGCCGTCGTTCCCGGCGGATCCTCTACGCCCGTCCTGCTGCCCAAAGAAATCGACATCGGCATGGATTTCGACCAGGTAGGCAAAGCCGGCAGCATGCTCGGGTCCGGCGGCGTTGTGGTGCTGGATGACACTGTCTGCATGGTGGAATTCGCCCTGCGCACCATGAAGTTCTACGCCCACGAAAGCTGCGGCTGGTGTATTCCCTGCCGCGAAGGCACAGACTGGCTCAAGAAGACCCTCACTCGTTTTCACGCCGGCGCCGGCGTAGCCAAGGATATCGACAACATTCGTTACCTGTCACAAAACATGCTAGGCCGAACCTTCTGCCCCCTGGGAGACGCTGCGGCCATGCCCACTATCGCCTTCGTGGACAAATTCCGCAAAGAATTCGAAGAGCACCTGGACGGCAAACCCTGTCCCTACGCCGGCCAGCGCCAAGAGGTACTGGCCAATGCATAACCCTGTTCGACTCTCGACGGAAAGGACGAAAACCCATGGCTGACGTAACCTTCACCGTCGACGGTAAAAAGCTCACCGCACCCGCAGGCACCCTTCTGATTGAAGCCTGCCGCGAAGCCAGTATCGCCATCCCGCAATTCTGCTATTACCCCGGACTCTCGCTACAGGCAGCCTGCCGCATGTGCCTCGTGCGCCTGGAAAAAGTCCCCAAGCTGCAAACCGCCTGCACCACCCCGGTCGCGGAAGGCATGGTGGTCACCACCGAAAGCGACGAGATTACCCAGGCCCGCAAAGCCACGGTAGAGTTGCTGTTAGGCAACCATCCCCTCGATTGCCCGGTATGCGATGCGGGCGGCGAATGCGAACTGCAGGACATGACCTTCAAGTACGGCGCCCATGAGTCGCTCTACGTCGAAGCCAAGCAGCATCGTGAAGAACAGCAATGGTCGCCGGTGGTTTTCTTCGACCGTCCGCGCTGCATTCTCTGTTATCGCTGCGTGCGCATGTGCGGCGAAGGCATGGACGTCTGGGCCCTGGGCGTGCAGAACCGAGGCGTCACCAGCATCATCGCCCCCAACGGAGGCGATCATCTGGACTGCGAAGAATGCGGTATGTGCATCGACGCCTGCCCCGTCGGTGCGCTCACCTCGGGCAGTTACCGTTACAAGACCCGCCCCTGGGAAATGAATCACGTCTCCACCGTCTGCACCCATTGCGGTGACGGATGCAAGACCACCCTGGGGGTGCGCAGCGTCGACAGCGGCTCGGAGATTCTCCGCGGAGACAACCGCGACAAGAGCGGCATCAACGGCGACTTTTTGTGCGTCAAAGGCCGCTACGCGTTCGACTTCGCCAACCACGCCGACCGCTTGACCAAGCCGCTGGTGCGCCAGCCGGACGGCAAATTCGCAGAAGTCAGTTGGGAGCAGGCCCTGGCCCAAGCCGGCCGCAAGCTGCGCGAGATCCGCGATAGCAAGGGCGGTAAGGCCATCGGCGTGCTCGGCTCCAACCGCACCACCAACGAAGAAAACTACCTGCTGCAGAAATTCGCCCGCACCGTGCTGGGCACCAACAACATCGACCACCACCGCACCGCGGACTATACCGCCTTTGCCCGCGCCCTCTCCGGCCACCAGGACCGCGCCGCTTCGTTGCGCGAAACCATGACCGCGCCCGCCATCCTGGTCCTGGGCAACGATCCCACTGAGCAGCATCCCTTATTGGCCTGGAACCTGCGCACCAACCTGCGCCACCACAATGCCCGCATCTACCTGGTGAACCACGCCGGCATCAAGCTCGAGCGGCAGGCCCACCAATCGCTGATCATTCCCCAGGATGGTTACGCCAACACAATCCGTTTCCTGGCCGGCGAAGAACAGACCTTCCCGGGAATGCAGTCCGGCGAGGAGGCAAAGCGGTTCCGCGATGCCCTGCTCGCCGAACCCAGTCTCCTGATCATTTTTGGTTCTGAATATCGCGGCCGTGACATCGACGCCCTGGTGAACTTCGGCATGAAGCTGCCCCAGGCCCGCTTCGCCTGCCTGGGTGATTACGTCAACTCCCGGGGAGCCGCGGATATGGGCCTGCTCCCCGGTTTTCTCCCGGGCTACCTACCCGTGACCCAGCCCGGCGGCTTTGCCGGGGAATACGGCGATGGCCTGAGCCAAACACCCGGCCTGGACCTGGTGGAGATGTTTGACGCCGCCGAACGTGGTGATCTTGCGGCAATGTACATCGTAGGCACAAACCCCATCGCCCGCTATGGCATCGACCCCGCCGCACTCAAGAGCACCTTCCTGATCGTGCAGGATATGTTCCTGACCGAGACCGCGCTATTGGCGGACGTAGTCTTGCCCTCTTCCAATCTTTACGAGAAGGCAGGAACCGTCACCAACACTTATGGCGACCAGCAACTGGTAAAGAAGGCCGCCGACCGCGCCGGTGTGCGCAATGACTTCGAGTTGATTGTGCGCCTCGCCGACACCATGGGCGCCGACGCCAAAAAACTCGTTCCCTTCGGCCGCGGCGTGCGTGCGGACATGGGGCAGACCCGTGGAGCCCAATCCGGTGAAGCCGACCGTCACAGCGTCTGGCTGGCAGCCCAGAACCTGGAACCGAGGCTCAGCCCCTTTGATCCCTTCGCGATTCTCGACGAGATCCAGCGCCTCGTTCCCGGTTACCAGGTCTCACGAATGGAGTTGTTAGCCGGCAACGACGTGCATGTGCAATCATCGCTGGTACAAATCGAAACCGGCCCCGAACGCCACGCGCTCATTCTCCCGGCACAAGACACTCTCTTTACCTCCGGCTCCCTGACCCGCTACAGCACCATGCTCCAATCGGTCCTGGAATCGCACACCACCAAACCCACCGAAACTGCAGCAGATTAGAGGTATGTGAGGAAGGTATGGGCTTTCGAGGGTGCGGAAAATTGCTTTTTCAGTAGCCTGTTCAGCCGTACAGCAGACGAATCGAATCGAATGGATGAGGGCTTTAGAGACTGTGTGAAAACGATTATCTCGAATTCGAGTCCCGTAGGGACGGCTGAACTTAGCCCAGGACGCAGTCCTGGGTGGGCAGGCACCATTGAAGAGTCCCGTAGGGACGACTGAAAAGGGTATTGATATGGTCCTGGATTCGGGGAGCAAGATGAGAATGCCTCGGGGATTGCCTCAGCTCAACTGCCAGTCGTCCCGGCGGGACTTTTCGTCACTCCATGTTGCTCCCAGGACTGCGTCCTGGGCTAAGTTCAACCGTCCCTGCGGGACTTTTCCGCACTCTGTTGAGCCCTGAGGGGCCAGAAAGCGAAAGACACCGTGAGCTTCCTCATCTTTTTCCTGCTGAGCTGCTTGAAGATCGCCGTAGTCCTGGCCATCTTCCTCGGTGCCGTAGCCTACACCGTGCTGCTGGAGCGCAAACTGGTCGGCCGCATTCAAAACCGGTGGGGACCCAGCCGAGTAGGCCCGTTCGGCATGATGCAGCCCATGGCCGACGGCCTCAAACTCTTTCTCAAAGAGGACCTGCTCCCCACCAACGTAGACCGGCCACTCTACATCCTGGCGCCGATGATTGCTTTGGCCTGCGCCTTGATTTCGATCTCCGTAATCCCCTTTGGCGCGCACATCACCTGGTACGGCGTCGACATGTTCCAGATCGCCAACGTAAATATCGGACTGCTGGTCATCCTGGGCGTCACGTCGGTCGGCGTCTACGGAATCGCCTTGGCCGGCTGGTCGTCGAATAACAAATATTCGCTACTGGGAGCCTTGCGCGCCAGCGCCCAGGTGATCAGCTACGAGCTAGCCCTCGGACTATCGCTGGTAGGGGTAGTGCTGCGCGCCGGCTCGCTGAACCTGCGCACCATCGTAGACAGCCAATCCGCCCATGGCCTGCTCTCCTGGAACGTTTTCGGAGGCTTTCAATTTGTGGCCTTCTTCATCTACCTGACAGCGGCCTATGCCGAAACCAACCGGGCGCCTTTCGATTTGCCGGAAGCCGAGACCGAGCTCACCGCCGGCTATCACACTGAATACAGTTCGATGAAATTCGCCATGTTCTTTATGGCGGAATACGCGAATATGATCACGGTAAGCTGCGTTGCGACCCTGCTCTTTTTCGGTGGCTGGACCAGCCCTTTCGGTGACCTGATCCCTGCGTTCGGAGGCGTGCTGGGACAGGCCATCCTGCCGGTCTTCTGGTTTGTATTCAAAGTTTTCTGTTTCCTCTTTCTCTACATCTGGGTGCGCGGCACGTTGCCGCGGCTCCGTTACGATCAACTCATGGGCTTCAGCTGGAAGTTCCTGATGCCCCTGGCCATCGCCAACATACTGGCCACCAGTTTGTGGCTAGCCTACCGCGCTGGCTGAAGGGTAGGGTTTTTTTTGAAGAGTACGGCCTTTAGGCCCTTCAAAAAACGCAACCCAACCTGTTCTACAATCAGCATCGGGCCTGATATAGGAGAAACGCTCTAGCATGTATCTGGTTCTCTTCATCTTTTTCGGTGGACTCTGTGTCGCAGGAGCATTAAACCTCCTTTTCCAGCGTCACCCAATTAATAGCGCGCTCTCGCTCATCGTCGTGATGAGCTCGCTGGCCGTGTTGTACCTCCTCTTAGGCGCCGAGTTCTTAGCCGCCGCCCAGGTCATCGTCTATTCCGGCGCCATCATGGTTCTCTTCACTTTCGTCATCATGTTGCTCAACGCCGGGAAAGAAGAACGAACCCACGGCAGTCACGCCGCCTACATCGTAGGCATCCCGGGAGTCGCCATCCTCCTCAGCCTCCTGGCCTTCATCTTTCTCTCCGCGCGCACCCACTTGGCGCAAGCCCGCCTGGGGGACTACGTAGTCTCCACCACCGACCTAAGCAAAGTCCTCTTCCGCGACCTGCTGCTTCCCTTCGAGGTGACCTCGGTCCTGATTCTCATTGCCATCCTGGGCGCAGTCGCGCTGGCCCACAAGGAGCACTGATATGGTCGTTCCCATCGCCTATTACCTGGTACTCAGCGCGATCCTCTTCTCCATCGGTGTGGGCGCCTTCCTCATCAAGCGCAACATCATCACCGTCTTCATGTCGATTGAACTGATGCTGAACGCGGTCAACCTGACCTTCGTCGCCTTCGCCTATCAATGGCACCGGGTCCAGGGGCAAATATTCGTCTTCTTTGTGATGGTCGTCGCCGCTGCCGAGGCTGCCGTAGGCCTGGCCATCATCATCGCCATCTTCCGCGCGAGGAGCACCCTCAACGTGGACCAAGTCAACCTGATGAAACTATGAACGAGACTCCCTCTCTCCATCTATGGTTGATCCCCGTGCTGCCATTCATCGGCTTCCTGCTGAATGGATTGCTGGGCCGTCGCTTTCCTAAAGCTCTCGTCACCACCATCGCCCTGCTGTTTACCGCAGCGCCTCTGGCCATGGTCACGAACATCGCTTTAAGCTTCGGCTCCCTCACCACCCCGTACATCGAGCGGCTCCCGTTCCCCTGGATCGCCACCTCCACCTTCCGCGCCGATTTCGCCTTCCTGCTCGACCCGCTGACCCTGGTGATGCTCCTCATCGTCACCGGAGTAGGCTTTCTGATCCACATCTACTCCGTCGGCTATATGGCCCATGAGGATGGCTATTGGCGCTACTTCGCCTACCTCAACCTGTTCATGTTCTTCATGCTGACGCTGGTGCTGGCGGAAAACTTCCTGTTCATGTTCGTCGGCTGGGAAGGCGTCGGTCTGGCCTCGTATTTGTTGATCGGCTTCTACTACCAGCGCGACTCCGCCGCGGAAGCCGGCAAAAAGGCGTTCGTCCTCAACCGCATCGGCGACTTCGGCTTTCTGCTAGCGATGTTTTTGATGATCGCCCACTTCGGTTCGCTCAGTTACAGCACCGTCTTCTCTGCCATCGCGCATCATTCTGAACTGCAAGGTGGCTTCCTCACTGCGATCGCGTTGCTGTTAGTGCTCGGTGCCACCGGTAAATCCGCGCAGATCCCACTCTACGTCTGGCTCCCCGACGCCATGGAGGGCCCGACCCCCGTCTCCGCCTTGATCCATGCGGCCACCATGGTCACCGCCGGCGTCTACATGGTCACCCGTTCCCATGTGCTCTTCGACCGGTCCCCCTTCACGCTGGGCGTTATCGCGATCATCGGCGCCGCTACGGCGTTATTCGCGGCCACCGTCGGCATGGTGCAGACGGATATCAAGCGCGTCCTAGCCTACTCCACCATCTCTCAATTGGGCTACATGTTCCTGGCCTGCGGCGCCGCAGCCTACTCCGCGGCCATTTTCCATCTCGTCACCCACGCCTTCTTCAAAGCATTGCTCTTCTTAGCCGCAGGCTCCGTCATCCACGCAATGGGTGGACAGCAAGAGATGAGCGCCATGGGCGGCCTGCGCAAAACCATACCCATCACCTTCTGGACCATGAGCGCCGGCGTCTTTGCCATCTCCGGACTTCCACCCTTCTCCGGCTTCTTCAGCAAAGACGCCATTCTCTACCAGGCGTTTCTTTCTCCAACTGCCGGTCCCCTGCTGTGGTTTGTCGGTCTCGTGACCGCAGGGTTAACCGCGTTCTACATGTTCCGCCTCTGGTACCTGACCTTCTTTGGTGCCAGCCGAACCCACGACGCGCACCCTCACGAAAGTCCCTGGTCCATGCTTGTGCCGCTCGTCCTTCTCGCCGTTCTTGCGTTCGCCGGCGGATGGATCGGGATTCCCCAGGCACTCGGCGGCGGCGATCAATTCGCTCACTTCCTGGAACCCGTGATTCACCCCGCCCCCGGCAACGAACAGGTCCGCGTCACCCTGGACGAGCAGGGCGACCGGCGCGCCACGGAAATCTCCGCGCCCGAACCAGCCCGGCGTGTCGGCATCGAGAGTCAGGAGCGCGTGTTCAGTGTTATGTCGGTGGTTATGGCCTTGATCGGCTGGTTTTTTGCCGATCTCCTTTACCGTCGCAAACCGGGCATGGCCGATCATCTCGTCGAACGTATTCGCGGCGTGTATGCAGTCCTGGTCCACAAGTATTGGATTGACCAGGTCTATAACGGCCTGATCGTGACCCCGCTCCTCGTCTTTAGCCGCTATCTTTTGTGGGGCGCCGTCGATCGCGGAGTTATCAACGGTGGCGTCGGCATGGCAGCAGGCGGCGTCCGCGGACTGGGCGCGTTGGTCCAGCGCGTGCAGTCCGGAAACATTCGTTCCTATGCAGGATGGCTGGCAATCGGCGCAGGCGCCCTCCTCCTGATTACCTATTTAGGCTTTTCCATGCAGCTCTAGAAGCCCCAGGAAACGAAACTGTGCTGAACGATTCCATATTGACGCTAACCACCTTTGTACCGGCCGCCGGAGCCGTGGTCGTGGCTTTGCTTCCGCGGCAAGGCCGCATCATCCAATGGTTCACCCTCGCCGTGGCCCTGGTCACCTTTGGCCTCGCCCTCCATCTGCCCATCAATTACATCTATGGGCAACCGGGCTTTCAATTTGAAGTAGATCGCGCATGGATCCCCAATCCCACCATTCGCTACCACCTGGGCGTTGATGGAATTTCCGTGTGGCTGGTGGTGTTGACCGGCTTCCTCGCACCACTCGGCGTGCTCGCCTCCTGGAACACCATCAACCATCGCACCAAGGAGTTCTACTTCTTCTTCCTGCTGCAGCAGACCGCGATGATCGGTGTTTTTGTCGCCCTCGATATGTTCCTGTACTACGCTTTCTGGGAGCTCACGCTGGTGCCCATGGCGATCCTCATCTCCATGTTTGGCCGCGATCGTGGAACCGAAGCAGCCATCAAGTTCTTCGTCTACACCTTTCTCCCTTCAGCGCTCCTGCTGGTAGCGATTGTCTGGCTCTACGCCAAAACCGGAACCTTCGACTTCGTCCGGCTGCAAACTATCCTGGCGCAAAACAATGCGGCCTTTACCCCGCAGGCGCTCTTCTGGGCCTCGCTCGCTTTTCTCGTCGCCTTTGCGGTCAAGGTTCCTGTCTTCCCTCTGCACGGCTGGCTGGGTGATGTATTCAGCGAAGCACCCACGGCGATGGCGATGGTGGTGGCCGGTAAGCTCGGCCTCTACTCCATCCTGCGTTTCAATCTCGGCCTCTTCCCTGCACAGGCTCGGCAGGTAGCTCCATGGATGGTAGCCCTGGCCGTGATCGGCATTCTCTACGGTGCGCTCGTGGCCCTGGTGCAAAAGGACATGAAACGGCTGGCGGCTTTCTCCACCGTCAGTTCCCTCAGCTTCTGCATTCTCGGTATCTTCTGCTTTGCGGTTTCGAGCCTCGACGGCGCCATCTACCAGATCCTCAATGAAGGCATCTCTGTTGGCGCGCTCCTGCTGCTGGTCGGCTTTATGTACGAACGCTTCGGAACCTACGAAATTGCCTCCTACGGCGGGCTCACGAAACGCATGCCCAACCTGGCAACCCTATTCGTCTTCACATCGCTCTCCCTGATCGGTCTTCCGCTACTCAATGGGTTTGTGGGTGAGTTCCTCATCCTCAGCGGCAGCTTCCCCGGGCACGTAGCCTGGGTATCCGCGGCCACGGCCGGCGTGATCCTCAGCGCGGCCTACATGCTGTGGATGGTCCAGCGCGTCTTTTATGGTACCGAATCAGGCATGGTTACAGATGTCTCGGCGCCCGATATGAACTTCCGCGAACACGCCGCCGTCTGGCCGATCGCTGTCCTGATGTTGCTCATGGGCGTAGCCTCCCCCATCTGGATGCGTGCCATTGACGGTGCAGCCGTGAAGTTAGCCTCACCGGCGGCCCTGGTGCACATGGCGGTGCAGCAGTGAAC